>CAZBZJ010000001.1:0-6544 GCA_964496355.1 uncultured Planctomycetia bacterium
CTCACTTCTTCTCAATCGGAAATTTATTCTGACACCTGAAGATAATGTCAGGTTTAAATATAACCGAATTCCGTATCCCTCAAGACGGACGGTTTAAAGTCAGGCTAGACAAAAAAGAAGTCGATTTCCGGGTTTCCTCTCTGCCTACCAAATACGGCGAAAAATTTGTTTTAAGAGCTCTGGACAAATCGAATCTCTCCATAGGTTTAGAAAAACTGGGTTTTTCAGAACTGCCTCGCCGGCTTTTCAGCCGGGCTTTGGAGAGGCCGTTCGGTATTATTTTAGTTACCGGCCCTACTGGTTCGGGAAAATCTACCACTCTTTATTCGGTGATTAACTATTTAAATACGCCCCAAAAGAATATAGTTACCATTGAAGACCCGGTAGAATACCAGATTGACGGTATAACCCAGATTCAAGCTCATCCGGATATAGGGTTGACTTTTGCGCAGAGTTTAAGGGCGGTATTACGCCAATCTCCGGATATTATAATGGTAGGCGAAATACGTGATTCTGAAACTGCCGATATAGCGATTAAAGCTTCATTGACCGGCGAACTTATATTTTCAACCCTTCATACCAACGATTCGGTAGGCGCTATTACCCGTTTAACCGATATGGATATAGAACCGTTCTTATTAGCTTCGTCTTTAATAGTTTCTTCGGCACAACGTTTATGCAGGAAGATTTGTGAACATTGTAAAACACAGGATGATGTTCCTTCTAATATATTGGATAAGTTAGGCTTAAAACCCGGCGAAAAAACGTTTTATACCGGCAGCGGATGTGAATATTGCCAGCAGACCGGGTTCCGGGGAAGAGAAGCGGTATTGGAAGTTTTGCCGGTTGATGATAGAATAAAAGAGATGATTACCAAACGCGCTTCAGAATCAGATATAATAAAATACGCCAGAGACCAATTAGGTTTTATCAATTTACGCGAAGACGTTTTAGACAAAGCTTTTCGGGGAGCCACCAGCATTGAGGAGGTGTTTAGGGTAACTTAATCAGACTAAAGACCACAGACCTCAGACCATAGACCAGGAGAGGAAAGAAATAATAATGAGGGATTTTAAGAATATTAAAGCTTGGCAATTTGCAGATAATCTTGCAGTATTGACTTATGTAAAGACTAAGAGTTTTCCTCGAGAAGAACTTTATGGTTTGACATCTCAGTTGAGAAGAGCAGCAGTCTCAGTGCCTACTAATATAGTTGAAGGTGCAAGCCGCGGGCATAAACGAGAATATCTACATTTTTTATATGTAGCTAGAGGTTCATTAAGCGAGGTCAATTATTTATCTTATTTGGCAGATAGGTTGAACTATCTGGGTGCGGGTGATTATAAAGAATTCGAGGATTTAACTAGTGAAACAGCAAAAGTCTTACATGGGCTTATAGTATCGGTTAAGAAAGAAACAAATTTTATTCAGAGGTTTTCCGCTATAGTTACAAGCGGGTTAGTTTTATACGGTTTAAAATTATTTTCATGATGAACTTTATGTGCATAATAGGTCTGGAGTTTAAGGTCTAAGGTCTAAGGTCTAAGGTCTTACTATGGCAATATACGAATACAAAGCGCGAAATAAACAAGGTAAAATCATTAAGGGAGAATCCGACGGTAATTCCAGCCAGGATATTACTGCCAGCCTGCATTCCCAAGGGTTAGTAATTCTTTCTATAAAAGAAAAAAAGAGGAAGAGCAGAAAAGTTAGGGCTAGTAAGGTAAAAGCTGATGAGATTGTTGTTTTTACCCGTCAATTAACTACTCTGATTGAAAGCGGGATCCCTTTAGTTCAGGCATTAGAGATTCTTTATGATCAAGTTAAAACTCCCTATTTCAAACAAGTAATCTTTTCTATTTTTAATGATATTAAAGAAGGCACATCTTTTAACGGAGCTTTATCAAAATATCCCAGAGTTTTTTCCGAATTCTATATTAATATGGTTAGAGCCGGCGAAACTTCCGGCCAGTTACCGGGGATATTAGAGAGGATAAGTTCTTATATCGAAGATGCTTTGAGTTTACAGAGAAAAATCAGGTCCAGTTTAGCGTATCCGGCAATCGTAGTGGTAATGGCAATAGGCATAACAGCTTTTTTAATTTTAAAAGTTATTCCTACTTTTAAAGGTATATTTTCCAGTTTAGGAGGCGAGTTACCCCTTCCTACCCGGATGCTTTTAGCCTTTAGTGATTTTGCCCGGCAATGGTTCTTAGTAATTGTGGGTTTTCTAATCGTAGGCGGTATTATATTACAACGTTATACAATTACTCCACGCGGCCGTAAGCAGATAGATGAAACTATGTTAAAAATCCCTATAATGGGTGAGCTTATAAAAAAGATAGCGATAGCTAAATTCTGCCGGACATTTTCAACGTTAGTCAGTTCGGGTGTCCCTATACTTACGGCTTTGGATATTGTGGGAAAGACCGCCGGAAACAAAGTTTTAGAAGACGCAGTCTTTGCTTCCCGTAAATTTGTTCAGGAAGGAGAAGCAATATCCGAACCTCTGGCCCGAAGCGGCATATTCCCGCCTATGGTAGTAAGGATGATCGGTGTCGGTGAAAAAACCGGTAAATTAGAGGATATGCTTAACAAGATATCCCAGTTTTACGAAGACGAAGTAGATACGGCTGTTTCAGGGTTAACTTCTATGATAGAACCTATAATAATAGGATTTTTAGGTATTGTCATCGGCGGTATAGTCGTCTCTTTATTCTTGCCCATAATCCAGATTACCCAGATGATTCAGTGATGCCGCGGGATGTGTGCTAGATATAGCCCTGATCCGTGGGGAGTAGGATGTTGGATGTGGGACGTGGGTAGGTTATAGCCTTGAGCCGTGGGAGTAGGATGTGGGACGAGAAATAATTAACTTCTAAAGGTTTATCTGGCCCAGGCAGAAATAACAGCCTTTCAGAACGTATTCACCTTTCCAAAAATACACATCTTACTTTTTGTTAATTATAGTTTACAAAAAGTAGTACTATTTGTAAAATATAGATACGAAGATTGAGCAAATGTAATGAAAAATTTTAGAAAATTAATTAGTGCAATTACTCGGGGTGAGCTTGCCGGTGCAGTTATTGCTTTAGTTTTGTTGGCTATAACAGCTTCCTATGTACATTCTAAGGTTTTTTTTTCAGAAGAACGGCGCCGGGAAAAGATAGAAAAGAGAGTCCATCAAGCCCTTATTGATATTGCTTCGGCAGAGATCAGCTGGCGGCAAAAAAATCCTTCATATACAAGTTTACAAAGATTAGTAAGTGTAAGCCCTCCTTATATCAGGCCAAATTTGAGAAAAAGAGAGGTTAAGGGATATAAATTAAAGGTTTCATCC
The DNA here is from genome assembly GCA_964496355.1 of uncultured Planctomycetia bacterium. GTDB lineage: Bacteria > Omnitrophota > Gorgyraeia > Duberdicusellales > Duberdicusellaceae > CAZBZJ01. The sequence continues at coordinate 3,341 of CAZBZJ010000001.1, forward strand.
GGGAAAAATAAATTCTACCTGACCGCCTGGAATCCCACAAACAAAGGCCATGCTTTTTATATCGACGAGGACGGTATCTTATGTAAATCCAAAGATTTGGCCGATACGCCGCGTGATTCTCACTATAACCCCATAGATTGCCCGCCGGGGTATGCGGAGGAGTAGTGTGCTGTGTAATCCCAGTATCAGAAGACAGAAGTCAGAGGTCAGAAGTTAGAATTTAGATGGTAGATGATAAATATATATACATCGTAGAGTCAAAAATATACAGACATCGTAAAGTCTAGTGCCAATTTGTATACAAACATCGTAGAGTCGCCAATTTATGTATTGAAAAAGGGGACAGCGACCTTTTTTATTGACGTAATTAAAGGATAGTTATAAAATCAATGTATGCCAAGACAAGCACGGATAGTCATACCAGATACAGCCCGCTACGTAACTCAACGCGGCAATTACCGCCAAAATATAGAAGATGATACGGAACTGGTAAAAGATATAAGGTTAAAAACTGATAGAGGATTGGTAGTAGGGACAGATAAGTTTATAAAGAAATCAAAAACCGATTAAACCGTTGTTTACGATGCTTGAACCAGGGCAGGCCGGGAAAAGGGATAACGAAAAGGGCTTAAAAAAGGTCGCTGTCCCCTTTTACAAAAAGGTCGCTGTCCCCTTTTTCCTTCGCCTTTTTCGCGCCCTTTTTCTCCGAAACAAGTAATATCGGGTTTAAAAAAGGCAAAATGGAGAGGAGCAGAAATGACAAAACGTATTTTATTAATTGATGATGATCCCGCGGTGTTAAAAAGTCTTAATAAGCTCTTTAGACAGCAGGGGTATGATGTTGTTACTGCCCAGTCTGGCGAAGAAGCCTTGAAGATAGTTGAAAATACGGCGCTTGATTTAGTTATTGCCGATGTTAGGATACCGGGAATTGATGGGGTAGAAACAGCGAAAGCGATAAAGAACCGGTGTGTAGAAAAAGACAGGCCGGAATTGCCAGTTATGTTTATCACTGGGTATGCTGATATAGCGATAGAAAAACAAGCGCAAGATTTAGGAGAAGTGTTTGTTAAACCTTTTGACAATAAGGAAGTTCTTGAAAAAGTAGAGATTGAAACAGAAAGGGTTCCACATGACGCAAGGTCAGATTATACGAAAGATTTTGTAAGGAAACGACGAGAATGGTTGAGTAAAAAGACAGGGACCGAGTTTACACATGTTTCTTATTTTTCCACTGAGCCAGGGCAATTTAGAGGAAATATAGAAAATTTTGTAGGGGTAGCACAAGTGCCTATAGGAATTGTTGGGCCTTTAGTTATCAAAGGCGATTTTGCAAAGGGGGTTTTTTACGTCCCTTTTGCTACTACAGAAGGTGCGTTGGTAGAGACGTATCAACGAGGAGCGATTGCTCTTGCTAGAACTGATGGCATTAAGGTTTTTATTAATAAAGAGGCTAATCATCTTGATCCAATTTTTTTGTTCAAAAGTAGTATTGAAGCGAGAAATTTTGTCTGGTGGATAAAGAATAATTTTGGGCGGATAAAAAAGGAAGCAGAGAGTACCACAGGATTTGGGAAATTGATAAGCATAACGCCTTATTTGATCGGGAGGAGAGTAGCATTAGACCTTGCTTATTATACCAGAGATGCTATGGGAGCAAATATGATAGGGATAGCCACAGAAAAAGTATGCAAGTTTATTTCGAACGAAGTAGAAGTTAAAACATACTTTCTGCGGTCTAATTTTTCTTCTGAAAAGAAAGCGTCTGCTGTTAATCTTTTGATTGGGTATGGTAAGGAAGTTTCAGTTGAGGCTATAATTCCGAGAAAGATTTTAAAGCGGTATTTACACTCTACTCCAGAAGCGATTCAGCAATTATGGTACTCTTGTGCCCTTAGTAGTTTTTGTAGTGGAATGTTTGGCATAAACGCGCATTTTGCGAATGGGCTAGCTGCAATGTTTATCGCTTTCGGACAAGATGTTGCCCATGTTGCAAATGCTAGTATTGGTATACAATCATACGAGATTACCGAAGCCGGGGATCTGTACGCATTCCTACGGCTTCCCAATATTATAACAGGAACCGTGGGTGGAGGAACTGCCTTAGGTACCCAGCGGGAATGTTTAGAGATGGTAGGCTGTTATGGGAAAGGCAAAGCAAGGAAATTTGCTGAGATTGTAGGAGCGGCTTTGTTAGCCGGGGAAATTGGAATTTGCGCAGGGATAACTGCGACTGATGAGTTTTTAGATCCTCATAAACGGGCAAGGGCATTTAGTAGAGAGAAGGCATACCAGATAAAGAAGGATAGTAAATGAATCCATTTGCGTTATCAGGATTAATCGCTTTTGTTAGTACGCTTATATTGAGTGTTTTTTCTTTTGTTAAAGGAAAAATGGTTTTGCATAGAGTTTGGGGCGTGTTTAATCTTTGCGCTGCAATTTGGGGTTTAGGTGCGTTTAAATTTTCTACAACTTTAAACCAAGAGGCTGTTTTTTTCTGGCTTAGGTTTGGACATATTGGGGTTATTTTTCTTCCTGTTTTATTTCTTCATTTTGTTTTTGATTTTTTAGGAACAAAGAAGAAAACAGTCCTCCAATTTACTTATCTTATAGGAGGGATATTTTTCATCCTGAATATTACAGATTGGATAGGGGTTACAAAGGTATTTATTACGCAATTAAGATATGTTTTTAATTCTTTTTATGTAGATTCGCCGCCAGGACCTGTTTACCCTCTTTTTGTTGCTTTCTTTTTCTGGGTAGTAATTTACGGACATTATCATTTGATTAAATCTCTTAGAATAGCCAAAGATCTAAAACGAAGACAAATTAAGTATATTTTGATAGGAACTGGTATTGGGTTTGCCGGAGGAGGCACAGCTTTCCCAATGGTGTTTAATATAGATATATATCCAATTCTGCATTTTACAGTGCCACTTTATCCTATTATTATGACTTATGCAATTTTTAAATACCGTTTAATGGACATCAAACTTGCCAGACAATATTTGGCTATTTATCTGTCTTACGGTCTAATAAGCATGGCGGTTTTTGGTCCATTAATTTTCTTCTTTAAGCATTCAATATGGGGTTTAATGTGCACAGGGTTTGTGATGATACTCGCCGCACCTTATTTCTATCGCTGGACGGAAAGATTTCTCCAACCCGTATTTTTAGGAGAAACCCATCGAACCTGGGAGAACC
>CAZBZJ010000001.1:6554-22426 GCA_964496355.1 uncultured Planctomycetia bacterium
AGAACCTGAGTAAGTTTTGGCAGGGCAAAAGAGAGATTTTTACAGACGGCCAGTTAGTTGACGCATTCCGGGAAATACCAGCAGTGATGGGTTTGAAAAGTTTTAGTTTTTTTTTGTTTAATAGGGCCAGAGATGTCTTTGTTCCGCGTGCGTATGGAGGGTTAGATGGCGTTTTTGTTCCTGAGCAAGCAGAGATTTTAAATACCATATATCCAGATGATGTTTTTCCGAGGTGTGTAGAAAAAGAAAGAAGGATCATTACCCGTGACGAATTAGACCTACAGCAAGGCATAGAAAACAAAGAAAAGGTGATTGATGAAATGGAGGCGATAAAAGCCCAGGTTAGTATACCTTTGTTTGTAGCTGGTAAACTTACTGCTATTTTGAATTTAGGGCCTAAAAAGAATCAAGAGGTCTTTCATGAACAAGATATAGAGTTGTTAAAAGAAGTAGCTAACGCCGCCGAGCGGCATCTTACGCACATAGCTTTTTTTAATAATTCTCTCCTTTTTTCGGGAAGTGTCGCTCATGATATAAGGAAGCCTTTCCGACGGGGAATTGTTTATGATTACTTAAATGATATCCGCAGTGAAGCATTGACGAATAAACAGAAGGAAGCGATAGATAATTTAACCCAATGTTTAGATAGTTTACGCAACATGAGCGAGAGGATGGTAGAGGGGTTTAAGGATTTGGAAGTTTTCTTGAAAAGGGGATTCAGGCCTCAAAAGATAGATTACGCTCGCCAGATAAATGAGGAGAGTAGGCCGCACCGTAGGACGGCCGAAGAAAAGGGAGTTGTTTTTGAGATAGCCCTGCCGAAAAAGATGCCTCTTGTCTATGCAGATCCTTTGTCTGTGCGACGTATACTCAATGAGCTTCTTACTAATGCGGCTAAATATACCGATAGAGGTAGAATTACAGTTGAAGTTTCATGTCAGGAGCCGGGAGTAGTTTTAACACAAATAAGTGATACTGGGTGTGGGATTGACGAAGAAGATTCAGAGGGGATTTGGGAGTTGTTTAAAAGAACGGGGAACGTCACCAAAGCAGAAGGTACCGGTGTAGGGTTAGCTATGGTACGTCAGCTTATTGAGATTAATGGTGGGAGGATTTGGGTAGAATCGAAAAAAAATAAAGGAAGCAGATTTTATTTTGTTCTTCCTGTGGCAGGATAAAAAGAGGTGATGGATTATGGCTAAGAGGATTTTGATAGTAGAAGATGACCACTACCTTGTGGAGATCTATCGCCGGGTTCTCCTTGCGGAAGGATATGAAGTAGCCTGCGCTTATAATGGGAAAGAAGGCGTAAACCTAATGAGGGCCAATAAACAGCCGGATTTGATAGTACTTGATTTAAAAATGCCTAAAATGACCGGAGATGAATTCATTAAGGCGGTAAGAAGGGAGAATTTGCTAAAGAAGGGCACGCGGGTTTTAGTGTTAAGCTCGGTGCTTTACCGGTACAAACCTATACCGAGATATGAGAACTTAGCCGGTAGTTTTGGCGGGCATAGCTACATGAAAGAGGATGGATTTACCAAGATAGGTGAGCGGGCAGATGAAGCGCAGCCAACCGAAATGCAAGAAAAACCGGAGCATTTGGCAAAGATGTTCGGTTTGGGAAATGGGAGGCGGGCTGAGAGCCAGGCAGAGTTTGAGGAGAAGGTTAGGCAAGACCTGATAAAGAGAGTCAAAACTATGTTTGGAGAAGCTTATGTAGAAAAGAAAAGACACGTAGGCCTGGTGCCGCCCAGCCCTAAAACGATAATTCCGGCAAGAGTAATAGAACTGGTTGCCGAATACCTGAAAGTAGATAAAGAGAAACTCTCTATTGCGACAGATTTCGATAAGGACTTGAAAGTAGCTTTTATGCAACTGTTACGCCTTAGGCGGAGAATAAACACAGAGTTTGGTATAAAGATAAGTTTTTGGATTCAGCGGGATATCGAAACCGTCGGCGACTTAATCCATGCGGTTGAATATACCAAGCAGCTTAATGCCTATGAAAGAAAAAGGCAGAATAGAAAACTCAAGCAGGATTTGAAGCCGTTTGTGTTCCTTTGGATAATACTTGCTTTGATCGGACTAGGGATGCTTATCTGGGAATTTGTGATAAAGGTGTATTTTATCAAGTAGGGATGTGTAGTAGGAAGTGGGATAGGAAAGAGAAAATGGCAGATTTTACCGTAAGCGCAGTTGTCGACGGCGACATTTTTGAAGTTAAAAACGGTTGGGAGTGGAAGGAGAAGAGAAAGAAGGTCGATACTGTGCGGCCGACAGGATATAACACGCCGGAAGAAGCAAGCCCGGATACGAAGAAGCAAAACAAAAACTAGGAAACCTTATATTAGGAAAAATTGTAGCTATCAAAAGTGCTAAGATTGTGGACGAAAGGGGAAGGTTAGTCGCCGATGTTTACCCCGTTAAAAAGAAGCTTTTTAACGGCGTGGCCAGATAAGAGTTATTACAGCAAGAGACATGAGTGAGAAAGAAAAGCTTTATTATAGAAAACGAAAGGGAGTGAATTAAGATGAAGAAAAAGATCCCTAAATTTAGAAGCGAAAGAGAAGAGGCGCGTTTTTGGGAAACACACAGTCCGCTTGATTACCCGGAGGAGTTTACCGACGTGAAAGAGCCATTTGAGTTCTCCCCAGCTCTTCTAAAAAAAGTTACCGGCAAGCGAAACGAAAGAAAGCGCCATCTTACGTTACGGATGGGCCAACACCAAATTGATTTAGCCAAACTCATTGCTAAATACAGAGGCCTTGGTTATCAAACTTTGATGAGAATGTGGGTCATTGGAGGTATTCACAAAGAGATCAAAATACACCCGGAATTGAAAAAGCTCCTTGCTTCAAAGTAAGCCTAAAACTGACTCCGTTTGAAACCCACAAAAAGAACCATACCCAATTACTATCCACACAAGAAAAGCCTCATATAACGCAAATATGAGCGACACATCCCACATCCTACGGCTCAAGGCTATAACCTACCCACGTCCCACATCCAACATCCTACTCCCCACGGACCATGGCTATAACTTGCCTACCCACGTCCCACTTCCCACATCCTACATCCAACGGACCATGGCTATAACCTCCCCACGTCCCACATCCAACATCCCACATCCCACGGACCATGGCTATAACCTACCGACGTCCCACATCCTCGGCAGGTAGGGGTGTGATGACTATGATAGATATTGATAGGCCAGAAATAAATCTGAAGGTATATTTTGTTACTCAATAAAAAGATGTAGAAAATGATTGCGATAGGTGATAAAATTTATTTATGATTACAAAACAAGATAAAGAAACAATACGTAAGATTTCTAAACGATATCATGTAAAGCGGGTGTTATTGTTTGGTTCCAGCACAGACAAATTAACGAAAAGCCGGGATATCGATATCGGTGTCGAAGGTTTACCGCCAAAAGATTTTTTCCGTTATTACGGCGAACTTATATTTAAACTTTCTAAACCGGTTGACGTTATTGACATATCTTATACATCAAAGTTTGCCAAATTGGTAAAAAAAGAGGGCGTACCATTGTATGGTTAGTTACAAACAGCGTATCCAAGCCGAGTATGGCGCTATAGAAGAAACGTTGTCATTAATCCCTTCTAAATCTTTATCCAGCTTATCGGAGTTGGAATTAGCAGGTGTGGCTACTTTACTACATAATTTCTATAATGGCATTGAGAATATCCTAAAACAAATATTTCGGGCAAAAAAGTTTAAGGTTCCTCAGGGAGAATCCTGGCATAGGGATTTTTTGCTTAAAGCTGTAAATAATAAGATTATCTCTGCGCGATTAGCTGACAAACTTAAAGATTATCTTGCCTTCAGGCACTTCTTTAGCCATGCCTATGCTCTAGATCTTGAGTATCAAAGATTCGAACCCCTCACAGTTGATATTTCAAAAACATTTGAAGCCTTTAAATCAGAGATAAACAGATTTATTAATCTATAAATATCCCACATCCAACGGACCATGGCTATATCTAGCATACATCCCACGGAACTTGGATATGTTGTAGCACGTTCCGTAGGATGTAGGAAGTAATCAGGAGGTGTAGATGGCATTGGCTAAGAAATTCAGAGATTTAGATGTTTATAAGTTGGCTTTTAGTACCGCCATGGAGATATTTGAAAAATCAAAGTCTTTCCCTAAAGAAGAAAAATATTCGCTGATAGACCAGATTAGGAGGTCTTCACGTTCTGTGTGCACCAATCTTGCTGAAGGTTGGCGCAAACGCAGATATAAAGCAGTATTTGTTAATAAATTGTCTGATTCTGCAATGGAAGGAGCTGAGACACAAGCCTGGTTAGAATTTGCTTTAAAATGTAATTATCTGGATAGTAACACTTTTAAGGATTTAGACGCAAAATATGAACATATCTTTGCCATGTTGAACAACATGGCAAAAGCAGCCGATAAATTCTGCAAATAAAAACTTCTCATATCTTACGTTTCACGGCAGACAGCTACAACCTACCCACACCCAACATCCTACTCCCAACGGCTCATGGCTATAACCTACCCACGTCCTACTTCCAACATCCCACATCCAACGGACCACGGCTATATCCAGCACACATCCCACGGCTCAAGGCTATAACCTACCGACGTCCCACATCCAACATCCTACTCCCCACGGATCAGGGCTATATCTAGCACACATCCCACGGCTCAAGGCTATAACCTACCGACGTCCCACATCCCACATCCCACATCCCACGGATCATGGTTATTAACGTGAATACATCCCACGGAACAAGGCTATGTCAAGCGGTTTCGGTTGTTGATTAACAAGTTTAACTTAGATAATACATTGGGGTGTATACGTTTACAGAGAAAAACAACCGAAACCGCTTGACAAGCAGGGGGGTGTATGCTACTCTTTATAATGTGAGGTGCTCTTTGAAAAATCATTTAATCTAGAGCAAAAAATCTCAAGAAAGGAGGGAAAAAAGTGATGAAAAAACGTAAAGGTTTTACTCTTGTAGAAATTATGATCGTCGTTGCTATTATCGCATTATTAGCTGCTATTGCTATCCCTAACTTGTTAACTGCTCGTCGTTCAGCAAATTCAGCTACAGCTCGGTCGAATTTACGTACTGTAGCTACATCTTTTGAGAATTACGCTATTGATGAGTCTGGTAGTTATCCGGAGACTGAAGCTGCTGTTGTTCCTAAGTATCAGGCTCAATTGCCGGGTGGAATGACAGATTCTACAGACGGTGATAGTGGCGGATATATCTATGACTGGCAAACTTCTGAAGCTTCGGGCTATCTTGTTTGTGCAGTTCCATCAGGACCTGGCAATACAGGTGAAGAAGGGTATAATGTCACAACAGGCGCAGTTATAGATAGTGTTACTTGCGATTCGGGTGAGTCGGACGAATGCAAAACATCTTTAGGTTGTTCTTGATAATCTTTGTAGAATATATGAAGGTAAAAAAGCGGTGGAGAAATCCACCGCTTTTTTTATAATAGATATGGTGGAATCTAAATAATGAAGACAAGCCGCGGCTTTACCCTTATAGAGATAATAATTGTAGTTGCCATTATTGCCTTACTTGCCGGTATTATTATACCGAGCCTTTTCCGGGCCAGAAAATCAGTTAATGATAAAATGGCTTTAACCGAGTTGCATTCCGCCAAGAAATATTTGGAGAATTATGCTATTGATAATAACGGCCTGTATGCTTCTGCTGACGGTAAGGCGGATTTAAGTGAACTTGTAGTCGGCGGTTATATACATAGGGATAATATTTGCGGTCGGTCAAAGGCCGGGCATACCTTTAATTGTACGATAAATCGAAACAGCTATTTTATTAATGCAACAGCCAATGTCGCTCATGTAACCGGAGATAAAGACTACCAGCTCACCATCAGTGGCGTACAGGACGCCGAAGCCGATGGGAATGAAGGTATTTAGGTTCTTTATCGTAATTAGCTAAGATAAGTCAGTATGGCTTGGAATCTCTCGTTGCCCTACCATTGGATAGCTATTTTGTGGTGAATTTTTAGGATTAGCGTCCTCAGAATAACTATCTCCAGCCGCCCCTCGAGCTATAAGCCTACCCTCGTTAATATTGATGCCCGTACCTTGTGTTTATTGTGTTTATTGCCAGGCATGGATTTTGAACTTGCAATTGTATAACCCAACCGGCTATGGTAAGATAAATGCAGGTTATCGGGGGTTTAGGATTTATTTTTTATTTTAATAAGCCGGCATGGATAAAAAAAACCAGTTAGCCAATTTTTTCAGCCAATTAGCTAGTTCTTTTCAAAAGCGGAAAGCCTTTATAACTGTTATCCTGCTCTTATCTTCTTTAGGTATTAACATCTATTTCCGTCTTTACCCTGCCTATTTCCCCCAATTAAAAAAACAAGCCCGGATTAATGTAGAAAATAAGCTTATAGGCAATATAACAGAGTATGTAAACGCGGAATTCCCGGATTATAACCCTCTAATAAAAGAAAAGATTATCACCGAAACCTTAAAGCAGCAGCAGAAAGAGCCCAAAGGCTTTCAAGAGAAGGTTACCGCTGAATATAAAAATTTAAAGGATAAATTCCAGGACGAAACCGGCCAGACTTATCTGTTAGGCCTGGATTCTTATCAATGGGCAAGGTATGTAGAGAATATTGTTGAAAAGGGCCATCCGGGAGATAGGCTAGTAGATGGCCGCCCTTACGATGACCATATGCTTGCATCTAAAGGCAGTCAGGTAGTATATACCCAGTTCTTCTTTTATTTACCAGCTTATCTATATAAGACACTTAGTTTTTTTGTTTCTGATATTAACTTAGAGAGGTTTCTTTTTTATCTACCTCTATTTTATACGGCTATTTTTTTGATATTGATATACTTTTTTACCCGCTATCTTTTTTCCAACATAACAGCTTTTTTTTCCGTTCTTTTTATTGGTTTAAACCCCTCTTTTTTTGCCAGAACTTGCGCAGGATGGTTTGACTATGATATTTTTACTTTAATTTTTCCTCTTATAATAGTCTGGTTGTTATATTTATCAGTAAAAACCGCTAATCATTTACCCAGATTAATCTTTTATTCGGCCTCTGCGGCTTTATTCTTGGGGTTTTATTCGTACAGTTGGCTGGGATTCTGGTGGATTTTTATAGTTGTTATAGGCTGGTTTTTATATATAGTTCTAAATGAATACAGTATCAATTATAAGGTTTCCCATAAGATATTGATTTATTTAATCAGTGGGGCAGTATTTTTTATATTCGGTGTTATAGCCTGTTGGCTTATTTCCGGTATTAACTTAATTAATGTAACAATCTCTAATATAAAGGGCAATCTGAGATTGGGTTTGTCACAAGGCGTTTCTATATGGCCGAATATATATTATACAGTAGCAGAATTAAAGAAATCTAATCCTCAGGATATAATAAATTCTCTCTATGGAATAATTATTTTTATATTTTCTATGATAGGGCTTCTATGGTTTTACGTAAAAGAACGAAGAACAGAAAGGAAATATATTCTATCATTGCTGGTATTTTGGGCCTTTTTTATGTTTTTCGCTTCATTTAAAGGGGTAAGATTTACTATCTTTCTCTTAATCCCTTTAGGGATTGTGTTCGGTGCTTTTTTAATAGATTTATTTAGGATGATTAAGCATAGGTTTAGAATCGATACCCGGCTGGGAATAATTCTGTTTATTGTCCTGCTTAGCTTTACTTTTTGGTCCGGCAAGAAATTTATAGATAGCGGTAGAAGAGCCGCAATTTCACAATTTCCTTTGATGAATGATAATTGGCATAAAGCACTTAACTATGTAAGAAACAACACTATTTCTCGGAGTATAATTAATTCCTGGTGGGATTACGGAAACTTTTTTAAAAAAATTGCCGACAGGCCGGTAATATTTGACGGCCAGTCACAGAATAAACCTCTAGCCTATTATATGGCAAATGTGATAACAGCAAATGATGAACAGAAAGCAATGAATATCTTAAGGATGCTTAATAATTCTTCAGATACTTTATATAAAGAAGTCAATAAATCCGTCAAAAACCACTATGTCTGTATTTCTTTATTCAACCAATTATTTGTAAGTGATGCAGATAAAGCTATAAAGATTTTATCGTCGTATGACATTCCTGATTTGGAGAAAGAGGAAATTATTCAAGCCATACATACTAAAGACCCTGCACCGGCTTATTTTATCGTAGATAAAAGAATAGTCCATATAATGCCGCAGATTTCCTTTATCGGCAACTGGGATTTCGCAAAATTATATGTAATGAAGAATCGAGGTGAGTCTAAAGATAAGGTGGTCGAAGAGATAAAGGATATTTTCAACCTAAAAAATAAAGAAGCTGAACAAATTTATAATGAAGTCATTATATCGTCTGATGAGGCGGAAAAAAACGCAGTCCTTTCCGAAAGGTTTTATCTTAAATCCGATATAGGCGAAGGTGGTCAAGAAAGGGATATTGGTGGAATATCTACAGTCTATTTTGATAACGGTATAGTCTGGAATTCAAAAAGTTTAGCTGCCCGCTTATTTTTCCCAAATGGACAGTATAAACAATTTAAGAATATATCTGTTTTTGATGGAAAAGAGTTTTCTTCCAAGAAGTTTGAGGATGCAGATTTAGAAATTGCGTGTTTGTTCTTCAAAGATGATGACAAATGGAGATCAATAGTGATGTCAGAAGAATTGGTAAAGTCTTTATTTGTTCGGTTGTATTTTTTAGAAGGCGCTGGATTAGAACATTTTGAACCCTTTTATTCCGATGATGATGCGGGCATTTATGTGTATGAGATACGCTGGTAGATAGTCCAGAAGTTAGAAGTCAGAAGTTAGAAGTCAGAAGTTAGAAGTCAGAAGTCAGAAAATAAAAGATAGGCTGTCCCTTTGGGGACGTCCTATTTGGGGACACCCTAGAATTTATGTGTATGTGGTGTAAGGCAAGAAAATATGGAGCATAATATTAATATCAAAATATCGGTGGTTTTGCCTTGTTTGAATGAAGAAAAAGCTGTGGGGATCTGTATAGATAAGATACAAGAAGTTTTTGCAAAGGAGAGTATCGCAGGCGAGATTATTGTAGTAGATAATGGTTCTACTGATAAGACTGTTCAGATAGCTTCTGATGCCGGGGCTAAAGTTGTATATCAACCGGTAAAAGGCTATGGATCGGCTTATCTTAAAGGGTTTGACGAATCTTGCGGTGAGATAATCATAATGGGTGACGCCGATAATAGCTATGACTTTCATCAGATTTCTTCCTTAATAAAAGAGATAAATAAAGGATACGACCTGGTAATAGGATCCAGATTTAAAGGACAGATTTGCAAAGGAGCAATGTCATTCTCCCACCGGTATATTGGGAATCCAGTCCTTACCACCCTACTTAACATATTTTTTAAGTCAAGGATATCTGACGCCCATTCCGGCTTTAGAGCAATTACCAGAAAATCTTTGGATAGGCTGAATCTAAAATCCCTGGGTATGGAGTTTGCTTCTGAGATGATTGTAACAGCGTTGCGAGAGAAATTGAAGATACAAGAGGTACCTATAACATACTATCCTCGAAAAGGCGGATCGAAGTTGAATTCTTTTCCTGATGCCTGGCGGCATATAAGGTTTATGCTTCTATTCAGCCCGGACTGGTTGTTTATGGTACCGGGATTAATTCTTTTTTTCATGGGATTTCTGGCATTGGTGTTAGCCGGTTTAGAATCGTTTGTATTGTTTGGGCATAGGTTTGATGTCCATGCTATGATACTTTTTACTTTTGTTTCTCTAGTTGGCTTTCAGATTATAAATTTAGGGCTTTTTGCTAAGACATACAGCTATTTGGAAGGCTTTATCAAGGAGGATAAATTATTAGAAAAATTCTATAATATGTTTGTTTTAGAAAAAGGGATATTGTTAGGTGTACTCTCTTTGATTTCAGGGCTGTTTATAAATGGTATTATATTTTTTCAGTGGATTAAAACAGGATTTGGCCCTTTAAACGAGGTAAAGATTTCTTTAGTAGGGCTTCTTCTTATGGTGGTTGGTATTCAAACAATATTTTCTTCTTTCTTCCTTAGTCTGTTAGGTCTGCCCAGAAAAAAGTAATCTATGAAAGTTCTAGTAATAAATGAGCCTTTTGTAAAAGATTTCTGCCGAACTCAGCGGTGGGCGGCACGTACCAGAGGCAGAGTGCTTAGAGCTCCGGATTGGTTGGCCTATGCGGCTGCTGTTCTGGAAAAAGAAGGATTAGATGTTAAACTCTATGATTTTCCGGCTTTAGGCTGGTATAAAGGTGAGTTCATAAAACTTATAAACAAGCAAAAGCCGGACTTTGTAGTCTTAGATTCAACCACTCCCTCTATATATTCAGATCTTAAGTACGCCAAGATAGTCAAAGAAAATTCTCATTCTAAAGTGATAATGGTAGGCCCGCATATATCTGCTTTACCAGAAGAAACCTTAAGGCTGGCTGAGACAAGTGTGGATGTAGCTTGTATAGGAGAATATGATTATACAGTAAGGGATGTTATAAAAAATTTTGATAATCTACAAGATATTTCTGGCATAGCCTATTGGAATAATAACGAAATTCATAAGACCGAACCGCGCAGATTAATGGAAGATTTAGATGATCTGCCTTTTCCAGCCTGGAATCATTTGGATTTAATGCGCTACTTTGACGGCGGTAAGCTCTATCCATACATAGATGTAATATCCGGCCGAGGTTGTCCGAACAAGTGCATATTCTGCCTGTGGCCGCAAGTAATGCATGGGTTAAAATACAGGTTAAGAAGCCCTAAAAATGTGGTAGATGAGCTGGAATATGATATAAGATTATGCCCGCAAGTTTTAAAAGGCGAATTTTTCTTTGAGGATGACACTTTTACAGTGAATAAAGAAAGAGCGATACTGATTTGTGAAGAGATATTGAGACGCGGTTTGAAGATAACTTTTTCGGTAAATGGGCGGGTAGATAATGCTGATTTAGAGATGTTTCAGATGATGAAGAAAGCAGGCTGTAGAGAGATATTGGTGGGATTTGAGTCAGGAGTCCAGGAGATATTAGATAGAGTAAATAAACATATCACAGTAGAGCAGTCTTATAAATTTATGGAGTTGGCTAAAAGAGCCGGCTTACAAGTGCACGGCTGTTTTGTTATCGGTTTGCCCGGTGAGACCGAAGCTACGGCTAAGAAAACAGTAGAATTTGCGCTATCTCTAGGATGTGACACAATCCAGTTTTCGGGAGCTGTTCCTTTTCCCGGTACGGTTTTTTTTCAGTTAGCAGAAAGCGAGGGATGGCTAAAGACCCGGGATTGGTCTAAATGGTTAGGCGAGGGTGAGCAGAAGGGTGTAGTTGATTACCCCGGCATATCGGAAGAAAAGATTAATTATTATGTAGATTTAGGTCTAAAGAAATTTTATTTCCGGCTGTTATATATAATCAGGTTTTTATTTAATACCCATTCTCTATCAGATTTATACCGTAAGATTCGAGGTGCCTGGAACTTTATAAATTATAATATAGGAAAATTTTTTTAAACTATGAGAAAGAAACAGATTTTTATCTTATTACTTTTATTAGCCTTTTCTCTTTTACTTCGTCTGCCCCAGATTAATTTTCCTTCTATTGGATACCACAATATGAAAGAAAATGAGTATATCAGTATGGCTAAGAATATGGTTGAGTCCGGTGATTTGTTGTCCAGGGATGTCTACTTTTATAATGCTTTTAGAGAAGAAACTCAAGAGACCTTTAATCTTTATCCACAGGTGCCATTTGTTGCCTATCAAATATTACTCGGGTACAAGCTGTTTGGTTATAATTTATGGTTTGGCCGTTTGGCTAATATTTTCTTGATGCTATTGGCAATTTTGGCTTTATATTTTCTGTCTTTATGTTTCTTCGGAGATTATCGGTATGCTCTGTTCACGGTTTTTCTATCAAGTATTATGCCAATAGGTGTTTATTTTTCTAGAAATTTACAGCCTGAAACTGGAGCTTTTTCTTTTATGATGATGGGCACACTATTTTTTGTATATTTTATAAAGAACTTCAAAAGCAGGGATTTATTTCTGTCTGCTGTTTTTTTTACTATCTGTGGCGCTTACAAACTCAGTTTTCTCATAGGTTTTGTTCCTTTAGTTCTTTCTTTTCCGTTTAAGCGGTACGCAGTTGAGTCTGATAGCCGAAAAATTCTAAGACAGGTTATACTATTTAGCTTGCCCTTTATTTTGCTGGTCATTTTCTGGCATTTAACCGGCCAACTGCAATTCCCTTCGGTTAAAGGCAGGGTAGATTTGTTTGAGTTTTTCTCTGTTGATTATTGGGATCAATACGGACGGATAATCTGGCATTATATAGTTAATGAAAATTACGGATTGCCATATTTTTTGGTTTTTTTAGGCGGGATTATCGTATCTTGGCTGAATTTCAAAAAGGATAAAAGCCTGCTTGCAATTTATCTTCGAACTTGGAGTATAGCTCTAATAATTTATTGTATGGTTTTTTCTGATTTCCTGAATCAGCATAATTATTACCAGTTTCCTTTTTTAGGCTTTCTTTGCTTAAGTATAGTCTATTTTACAAGAGAAGCAGCAAAAAGGATTGATAAAGTATTTAGATTAAACGTGTCTTTGGTATCTTTTTGTCTTGTTTTTGTTTTCTTGCTTGTTTTTTCTTTTTCTCAGATTAAAAGAGCGATAATGAGTCATTTTAATCTTGTATTTACTGGAACTGATGAGGTAGGAAAGTTCTTAAATGATATCACGGTAGAGGATGACAGATTTTTTATTTATACATTTGCTCAAGGATATGCTCCTTGTGTCTATGCGGAGAGAAAGTGCGGGTGGCCAGGCTCTCTGGATGAGTTTAAAGAACATGAAGCGCGGTTCAGAATTAAGTATGTTGTTATCTACCCGTTCCAATATTTGCAAAGTATCAACCAAGATATAAGAAATTATCTGCAGGCAGAGTATGAAGTCAAATTAATTGGATTCGAGCAAAAAAACAAGCATATTCTTCCTAATATCTTAATGCTGGAAAAAGGCGGAGAGATAGATATAGGCAAGTTCATAAAAAACAATCATGCTAATATCGAATTATCAAGAGAGTACCGAACGGTTTCTAAAAGGTATCCTTTCTATATAATGAAAAAAGATTAAGTGGTGTATTATGCTATCGATTCTTATCCCTTGTAAAAATGAAAGCCCGAATATTAAAAAGACTTTAAGCGACATAATAAAAATATTAGATAATAATGGTATAG
Organism: uncultured Planctomycetia bacterium; assembly: GCA_964496355.1. Lineage (GTDB taxonomy): Bacteria > Omnitrophota > Gorgyraeia > Duberdicusellales > Duberdicusellaceae > CAZBZJ01. The sequence continues at coordinate 19,835 of CAZBZJ010000001.1, forward strand.
ATTTTGAAATAATTATAGTCGATGATTATAGCAACGATAATATTAAAGAAGTCTGTAGCTTTTGGTCAAATAAAGATAATAGGATTGTATGCGCTAAGAACAATTATTCTTCAGGATATGGATTTGCAGTTAGACAAGGGCTGGAAATATTTAAAGGCGATGCAGTAGCCATTGTTATGGCTGATGGCTCGGATGAGCCTGAAGATATAATCAGGTATTATCAAGAACTCAAAAGTGGGTATGAATGTGTATTTGGAACGCGATTTTGCAGGCAATCTCAAGTCAGAGGGTATCCGGTACATAAGCTTATACTTAATAGATGCGGGAATATTTTCATCCAGCTTCTTTTTTTACTTTCATATAACGATATAACCAACGCCTTTAAATGTTATCGACGGAACGTCATTGATGGGATTAAACCTCTTGTTGCTCGTCATTTTAACTTGACGGTTGAAATGCCATTAAAAGCGATTATTCGAGGATATAAATGGAAGCAGATCCCGATTAACTGGCATGGTAGAAAACGCGGTATATCTAAATGGAAAATAAATGAAATGGGTTCCAGGTATTTATTTATAATCTTATATGTTTGGTTGGAAAAGTATCTTTCAAGGGGAGACTATACAAAGGAAAAAAGGTATGGGGGATAAGATGAAAGAGTATATCAAGACCATTTATGAGAGGCGGTTTTCCGAACAGGAAAGAAATGAAAAGATTGAGTTGTGGAGAATATTCATAAGCGTATTTCTTTCCAGACACATTTATCCACAGGATAGTGTTTTGGATATAGGCGGCGGATACGGTGAATTTATTAATAATATTAATGCGAAGGAGAAGTATCTCGTAGATATCAATCCTGCCTGTAAGGATTATGCGGATTCGGGTGTGAAAGTAATAAACGAAGACCTGCTTTCTCCCGGCACTCATTTGGATAGCCTTCCACGGTTAGATTGCATTTTTATTTCCAACTTTTTCGAGCATTTGAATACCAGAGAGGAGATAATCAGAATTTTAGAATTTTCCTATTTTAAGTTAAGGACAGATGGGAGGCTTATAATAATTCAGCCCAATTTCAAGTATAGTTATAAAGAATATTTTGATTTTATTGACCATCGTATACCACTCACACATATTTCACTGAAAGAAGCTTTGGAGTTAGTGGGTTTTAAGGTTGATGTTTCATATGCAAAGTTCTTGCCTTTCTCTGTAAAGGGTAATTTTCATTCGCCTTTATTATTAAATATATATCTCAGGTTGCCTTTATTGTGGAGGATATTCGGTAAACAGATGTTTGTTAAGGCTATCAGAAAATATATTTACCATATAAATACGTGACTATAGTTATAATCTGCATTCACAACAAAGAGCACCCATGGGCGAAAAAGGTTCTGTAAGCATAATAGTCCCTTTAGTAAACTGGGATGGCCAAGCTGCTAAATGTATTAATTCGTTAAGGGGTTTGGAATATTATCCTTATGATATTCTCTTGGTTGATGACGGTTTAGCTAAACAAGATAGGCTTGAATTAGAGAGGCGCGCGCCTGGCATAAAAGTTTTATCTTCACATAGAAGAGGCCCTTCGTATGCCCGTAATCTAGCTGCACGAAATACAGATGCGGAATTTCTGGCTTTTACTGATTCCGACTGTATTGTTCCTAAAGATTGGCTTAAGCAACTTTTGAAGGGGTTCGACAGATTTCCGGATGCCGTTGCTTGTGGTGGTGCTCAAAGATTGCCAGAGGATGCAACGGTTTTTGAAGAAAAGGTATTTAAGGTTATGAAAAAGACAGGATCCATTACTGATTATATGCGTAAAGTCAAAAAAGACGATATTGTCGAAGTTGGTCATAACCCTTCTTGCAATGTTATTTATAAACGTGATATCTTCTTAAAAGAAGGCGGATTTTTGGAAGGATTATGGCCGGGTGAGGATGTGGAGTTGGATTATCGTCTGAGCAAAAAAGGATACAATCTGGTTTTCAATCCCCAAGCCGTTGTTTATCATTATAGGCCTAAAGATTTAAAGTCCTTCTTGAAAATGATGTATAGATATGGCCAGGCTCAAGGGTTTTTAGTGAGAAAACACGGGATATTCCGGATAATACAGATTCTACCCATAATATTTTCATTTGGGATACTTTTACTTATCTATAGGGCCTTTTTCGGACACCTAAACATAGGGATATTTGTAATTGGAGGAGGCTTATTAACTATATTTTTGTATCTGGAATTAAATATCTTTACTTTTTTTCTAATTGTCTCTGGATTCTTATCCTGGGGCGCAGGTTATTTTAGGAAGTTAATGACAGGATGATAACTAGATGAAGATTATCCAGACTCCACCTCGCTTCTACCCTTATATAGGCGGCACAGAACAAGTAGCTTTTTATTTAAGTAAAGAACTTGTAAAGCGGGGGCATTCAGTTAAGGTGATTTGTGCTGACGAGCCTAAAGTAGGTGATAGTGTTATCGACGGCATAGAGATACGAAGGTTGCCTTATTGTATAAAGATTGCGAATACGAATATAACACCTGCTTTACCAAAAGAATTATTATACGAAGACTATGATATAATACATACTCACTTTCCTC
>CAZBZJ010000002.1:0-693 GCA_964496355.1 uncultured Planctomycetia bacterium
ATCTACGGCTTTTTTCAAGTGGTCACTGCTTACCGTAGCTCCGCTTATAGCATCGGGTTGGGTAGTTTGTTTCTTTATAATTTTATCTATCAATGGTTTGACTTTATCCGCATATTTTTGTCCGCCACCGCCGTGTTTTAATATTCTTATATCGTTGATGCGGCTGTCTTTAATAGTGACAGCCACTTTTATAAATGAATATTCGCCTTCGTAAGTGCCGTCTTTATAGTCTTGTCCTAAAACCGTAGATGCCGTTAGCAGCATGATTATGCTTATGAGTAGTGTTTTGAGATATGTTTTCATAAGCCTTCTTTAATATCCTTGTTGTTTGATTGCCTTTTCCTGAAGTTCTGATTGAATCTTATAGGGTTTTCCTAAGGGCGGAAAAGGATATTCTTCTAATGCCTGAGTTTCATTCCTGAATTCCCGGCTTCTATATGGTTCACCTAATTTTATGTCTTCAAAATCAAAGCTATCCTTTTCAGCGGATTCCGTGCTTCCTATTCTTAAAGATACGGTATCTTCCGCGTCAATATTAGTTGTATGAGGGGTATTGTTTACCGGTTGTCCCAGCGGTATTTCGAAAATATCGAGTTCTTTTTTTTCTTGAGCATAGGATAGACAGAAAAAAACCAAGAATACAGTTAGAAATATAAAAAGAAATAAGTGTAAATCGGCTTTGGGTTTCATAAA
>CAZBZJ010000002.1:703-6028 GCA_964496355.1 uncultured Planctomycetia bacterium
TTTAATGTTATTGGGAAGTAAGTAATTCTTTCTGCCGGGAATCGATATCCTTATTTATTTTATCAAGCTTATTTTTTGTGCTTTTTAATATTGCTTTATGAGAAGAGGAGTCAATATCATTATTTTTTAAAACTGTCTGAGTCGTTTTATTAGTTTTATTGCCGGTATAAGATTTCAGGAGGAAGCAGGAAAGTATAGCCATTACGGCAAGTACGATAACCAGGCTGATAATTGAAAGAAACCCATTTTTTTTAATTCGGCAACCGCGGTTTGGCATTTAATTTAAATAGTTTAGCTAGCTATTTTGCTGTTTAAAGTTTATCATTTCGGCCGGATATTTCAAGGGGAATAAGGAGTATCTTAGAATTCAAGCAGTAGAAACCGTTTTCATAAGCTGTTCGATTCCGGGTATTTATAATGGCGGTAATATGTTATACATAAACGGAGTAAAACCTTACGTCTTTGCAGAAAGATTTTTTGAAAAACACCGGCTGCCTATTGAAAAAACAGCACTAATTATGGTATACGTCTAATAGCCTCATTGCTTTCCGTGTTTACATAGAAAAGGGAGGAGATAATCCTCCCTTTTTTATTTTTGTCCCAGCCCAAATTTTATTAGAAAAGATCGGGGTAATTTGGTAAAATGAAGCAGATTCGAGAAGAATAAGGAGCTTGATACATAATTTACCGACGGTTATACTAGGAGGTGGAGATGGAGCAGATTTTAGAAGCGTTGGAAAATAATGCCAGGATTTCTCTTAAAGATTTAGCTAAACTTACGGGGAAAAAACAGAAGGATATAGAAAAGCATATAAAAAAACTGGAACACAAAGGCGTTATTGTCAAATATAAGACAGTGATAAATAAGGCACTGGTAAAAGAGGAAACTAATGTAAAAGCTCTCATAGAAGTAAACCTTACTCCCCAAAAAAATGTGGGATTTGACTATGTTGCTGAGAGGATTTATAGATTTCCCGAAGTCAATAGTTGTTACCTTTTATCGGGTACCTACGATTTACTGCTGGTAGTAGAAGGCAAAGATATTCATACAGTAGCCAATTTTGTATCTTCTAAACTGGCTCCTTTAGACCACGTTCAGGGTACGACTACTCATTTTCTGCTTAAAAAATATAAAGAAGACGGTGTCTGTTTTAAAAAGTCTAAAGACGTCAAAAGGCTGGCTATAACTTATTAGTTACTATGAAAGATATAATTGCTAAAAATACTAAAAGTCTGCCTTCTTCCGGTATCAGGGAATTCTTTGACCTGGTTTTGGAAACCAAAGGAGTGGTTTCTTTAGGGGTGGGTGAACCGGATTTTGTAACGTCTTGGAAAATCAGAGAGAAAGCTATATATTCTCTTGAACAGGGATATACGTCTTATACATCTAATAAAGGATTATATAGATTACGGCTTGAGATAGCTAATTTTCTTAAACGCCAGTATAACCTAACCTATAATGCAAAAAGCCAGATTCTGGTTACCGCTGGTGTAAGCCAGGGTTTAGACCTGGCTGTCAGGGCTATAGTCAATCCGCGAGATAAAGTTCTGGTAGTATATCCTTCTTATGTCTCTTATCCGGCAGTAGTCCAGTTAGCTCGTGGTCAGGTTGTCGGATTGAATACCAGAGAAGAAGACGGGTTTAAGATTACCCCGGAACGATTGTATTCTATAGTCAAGAAAACAAAACCGAAAACGGTTATTTTAAATTATCCTTCTAATCCTACGGGCGTATCTTATACTAAGCCTGAGCTTAAAGAGATATGGAAGGTTTTGTCAAAAGAAGGTGTCCTGGTTATAAGTGACGAAATATACGATTTGATATCTTTTGATTACAAACATACCCCTTTTGCATCCTTGAGAGGGGCTAAAAAGAGAACCGTTTATTTAGGCGGATTTTCCAAGAATTATGCTATGACCGGCTTGCGCGTAGGGTTTGTTTGTGCAGACCCTGAATTAATAGAACAGATGACCAAGATAAATTCTTATGTAATGATTTGCCCTGCGATAATCTCTCAATTAGCTGCTGTAGATGCACTGGGCACTTACAAAGAAGTAAACGCCATGGTTAAAGAATACAAAAGGCGGAGGAGCTATATTATTAAAGAACTAAGCGATTTAGGGCTTCATTCCCCTTTGCCTCAGGGTGCGTTTTATTGTTTTGCTTCGGTCAAAAGGACTGGTATGTCGTCGTTAGAGTTTGCTAAAAGACTGCTTAAAGAAGTTAAAGTAGCAGTTGTGCCCGGCCAGGCGTTTGGTAAGGGATATGAAAATTATATAAGGATATCGTTTGCCTGTCCTTTCGGAGGTTTAAAAGAGGCTATTACAAGAATCAGGAAATTTTTAAAACGCCATGAGAATAAATAAACGAAGAACAAAGGCGCCAAACAAGTTTGTTGTAATAAGTGTCTTATCCGTTTTATTATTCGGAGGATGTTCTGAACCTCTTACCGATCAGCTGTCTAAAAAGATCGGTTTCTTAACTTCGAGGCTGGAATCTCTGCATAAACAGCTGATAGAAAATAATCCCGAAAACCAAAAATATAAAATAGATTTAGCCTCATTTTATTATAAACAGCGAGAATATAAAAAAGCAAAAGATACTTTAAAAAGAGTATCCTCAAAAAAGTCTAGATTGCTCTTAGCTAAGGCCTATGCCCGTTTATCAGATTATACTGCGGCTTTGGATATTTTCGAAAGAATAAAAGATATCGAAGATGAAGAAGCGCTTTATCTATACGGTGTCTGTTCGGAAGCTAAGAATTTGTTTAACAAAGCCGAAGAAATATACAGCCGGATAAGCTCACAACCTTATTTATCGCTAGCACAGCAAAAAATAGCATCTTTTAAAAATAAGTTTCAGCGTTCCGTCCCCGCATATTTAAAAAAAATAATCGCCGATGCGCCTTCTGCTCAAGACTATCCTAATGCTTCTTCCGTAGCTTTGTTATACGACGAAAAAATCAAGGTAACCCCGGACAATAAATCTATTACTACTATCCATGCTGTAATAAAAGTGTTAAATAATAAGGGGCGTAAGCAATGGGGTGAGGTGGAAATAGGGTATGATTCTACCTATGAAACGGTCGAACTGGATTTTGCCCGGACCATTACCCCCGATGAAAATATTGTCTATGCTGCTAAAAAGAATATAAGGGATGTTTCTAAATACCTGAATTTTCCTTTATACAGCAATGCCCGTGCATTTATTATTTCTATGCCCCAGGTTTTAAATTCAAGCATTATTGAATATAAGGCTACTATATACGGAAATAAACTAATCAATACAAATGATTTTTCGTTTATTTACAGGCTTCAAGAGAATTTCCCGGTTTTAGATACGGAATTTATTGTTTCGGTACCTCAAGGCCGTAAATTTGATTATACGATTATAAATCCTGAGTATATACCGGAAGACATAAGTGTACGCCCGGAGGTTACCTGTAAACGAGATGATACCTGCGACTTTATATTTAGAGCCCATAATATCCCGCAGCTTCTTTCAGAGTCTCAGATGGTTCCTGCGTCGTTTATAAATCCGGCTATTGCCTTATCCAGTTTTTCTTCCTGGCAGGAATATTTCAAGTGGTGGAGGGCGCTTTATATCGATAAAGTCAAGTTATCCGAAGATTTGAATGTTTTTTTAGACGGGCTTATCGATAAAGAAGATAGTACCCGCCGGATTGCAGAAAAAATATATGAATTTTGTGCTGATAAGATAAGGTATGTGGCTGTAGAGTACGGACAGGCAGGGTTTGAACCGCATAGCCCTGAAGAGGTTTTTTTAAATAAATATGGCGATTGTAAAGACCAAGCCCTTTTATTAGTCTCACTTTTAAGAGGGGCAGGGTTAGAAGCGTATCCTGTACTTATTCCTACAAAAGAAGCATATGATTTGAAAGAAAGACAGCCGGCTTCTTATTTTAATCATGCAATCGCCTGTGTAAAATTAGATGGTGAATTGGTTTTTATGGACCCCACTGCTTCGACGACAGCGTTTGGTGATTTGCCGATACAGGATCAAAACCGAAAAGTGCTGGTTTTCTTTGATGAGGATTACAAAATCCTCCAGACGCCCATAATCGGAGATAATTCCGTGAAAAAAGTTATGGGTATCAATATTAACGAAGACGAATCAGCTGTTTTTAACCGCCGCATAGTTGCTTCGGGGTTCTACGCAGCTTCCCAGAGATATTATTTGAAATATACCCCTCCTTATTTAATTAAAGATAATCTTCAGGAGGAGATGAAAAAATTCTCTTCACTTTCTAAGCTCCGGGATTTTAATATGGAGAATATAGACAGCCTCAATAAAAATCCTGTTTTAAGTTACGGATTTTATGGAACAAACTTTCTGAGTAAAGTCCAAGATTTAAGGATATTGCCTCTTTTAACAGAGAATGTAGTAAATGTTTCCTGGATAGACCGGGATAATAGAAAGTATCCCATCGATTTAAGAAGCCCGCATTTTATTGAATACAGGGTGGATATTAATTTACCGCCAACTTTAAAAGCCGAATATATCCCCGCAGACTCAAGGTTTGAAAGCAAATGGTTGGATTTCGGGTTAAGTTATCAGCAAGAAGATAAACAAATAGTGATGGTTCAGGAATTAAACACAAAAATAGAACAGGTGGAGCCCCAAGATTATAGAGAGTTCAAGTCTTTGATAGAGAAAATCCTTTACAGCCTCAAGCAGCAGATAATTCTAAGAAAGACGAGATGACTGTTAAACGCCGGAAATATAGAAAAGATAAGTTTGCTATTGAATTTTATGAAAACATTTTAAAAAGCCGGCCTGATTTTATAGAAGCCCTTTCTTGTTTAGGAAATATCTATACACGCAGAGGCGATTTCCGTAAAGGGCTAGAGGTGGATTTACGTTTAGCTGAATTAAAACCCGACGACCCGTTAGTATTTTACAATCTAGCTTGTAGTTATTCGTTATTAGGAAATTTGGATAAAGCATTGGAGAGCCTGAAAAAAGCGGTGCTGTTTGGATATAATGATTTTACTTTCCTTTTTTCCGATAAAGATTTGAGTTTATTAAGAAAATACAAGCCTTTCACGGCTTTTGTTAAGAAGATAAATAAAAAACTGCTCGCCCGGAAATCTGCGTTCCTGTAATATCTTTGACGTTTTTCATGTATAATGATTTAATTTTTAAGGATGGGCAATAGTAAAAAAATAATCCAGATGAAACGCAAAAAAAAGTTTAAAGAAAAACGGAAGTATATAAGAATAAACACAGTCTTTGCTGTGGAGTTCAGGTTAACAGAGAGGGATAAAACGCCTATTTCGCAATGGATGCAGGGTTTCAGCCGG
>CAZBZJ010000002.1:6038-10777 GCA_964496355.1 uncultured Planctomycetia bacterium
GAAAAGGCGGGATTTGTTTTTTTGCAAATATTATAAGCTGGTTCCTATGGGATAAGATAAAAAACCGGGAATGCCTGCTGGAACTGAAAATACATTTACCGCTTTCTTCCGAAGTAATTCACGCTTTTGTTGCTTGTGTATGGAGCAAGGGCGGGGCTAAAGCCGAGGAAGCGAAATTCTATATAGGCACACAGTTTATACAAATTGGCAAAAAGGAAAAAAAGAAGCTGGTAAGATTTGCCCATTGGAAAAAATGGACGCCGCGGTTAGTTCTTTTTATTTTAGTAGCCCTACTGTTTATTTCTGCTTATGTATTTTACCAAAACCGCAGGATAACAGAACAGAACCGCAAAGTTGTCAGGCAATTGTTCGAGACTTCAGAAGAATTAAGCATGAAAAAGAACCTTTTAGGACAGAATGAGGTTGTGTTGGGCCTCTTGAACCAGAGAGTCGAGGAGTTACGTAATGAAGTATCCAGTACGCTAAAAGATCTGCGGTTTTGGAAGGATGAATACGGAAGGTTAAACAAAGAAAGAATTGAGCTTTTAAAAAAAGGGTTATCTCAGGATGAACTTAAAGTAAGGACAAAAGCGGCTGAAGTGCACATCAAAGAGCTGGAAGATAGATTGAACCGGTTGACTGATGAGAACGAAACTCTAAAAACAAGGATAAAAAGAGTGCAGGAAATAACTGCCGATTCCCGGCGCGAGGTAAAAAAAATGGCGATTAAAAAAGAAAGGTTGGAAAAAACGGCCATAAAGGATATGTATAAATGGATAAAGACACATCAAAATATACATACCGGGTTAATAGGCAGTTTTGAAGGAGACAGCAACCTTTCTGAATGGGCGTTTATTTATGACCAGTCATTATGTGTGAATGTATTCTTGCTGTATGGAGATTATGAGTCAGCAGAAAGGATTTTAAAGTTTTTTGCGCAGCAAGCTAAGACTCATAAAGGCGGTTTTTTGAATGCTTATTATGTTGACAACGGTTCTCCTTGCGAATATATAGTACATTCCGGTCCGAATATATGGCTGGGTCTAAGTGTGCTCAGGTATACAGAAGCTACTGGGAATTTCCGGTATTTAGATATAGCTAAAAAGATAGCCCGGTTTATTACGCAGATGCAGGATTCCGAAGGCGGTATAATCGGCGGGCCTACAGCCGGCTGGTATGCTACAGAACATAATTTAGACGCTTATGCTTTTTTTAAATCTTTATATGATATTACCGGAGACAAAGGTTATTATAGACAAGCGGACTTACTTAAAAAATGGCTGAAAAAGTATTCTTATAGCCGGCAGGATATACCTATCAATAGAGGTAAAGGCGATTCAACTATAGCTACCGATACTTATGCCTGGTCTATTGCTGCGCTGGGGCCGCGGACACTTCTGGAACTTGATATGAATCCTGATCAGATTATTGATTTTGCTATGAAGCATTGTAAAGTAAAAACCTATTTTGATAGAGGCCCTGATAAAGTCCGGGTGGAAGGATTCGATTTTGCCCGCATGCGGCATCTGGCTAGAAACGGCGTTATTTCAGGTGAATGGACTTCCCAAATGATACTGGCTTTTTCTATAATGGCTGGATTTTATGACACAACGGGTGATATTGAGAGGGCCGAATACTATAAAAGTTTAACAGCCCATTTCTTGGATGAATTGAAAAAAATGGTGATTTCTTCGCCGTCGCCGACCGGACAAGGTAAAGGATGTTTACCTTATGCATCTGAAACGTACGTGGATACCGGGCACGGTTGGCGGACGCCGCGGGGAGAAAAGACTTGCTCTTTAGCTGCTACCGCTTACTATATATTTGCTCATCACCAATATAATCCTTTAAGGCCGGAATTAGGCCGTTTTATATTATCCAAAGAAGAATGAAGATTTTTAAATCCGGATTTATAACTGTGGTCGGCAGGCCTAATGTAGGCAAATCAACGCTTTTGAATTCTTTGTTAGGGCAAAAAGTCAGCATTGTTTCTAATGTGCCTCAGACAACCCGTTATGTTATCCGGGCTGTTCTAAGTACCGAGGATTCACAATTAGTTTTTGTAGATACTCCCGGCATACATTTATTTAAACATAAGTTGTCTTTAGAACTTAACACAATAGCTATTAATTCGTTACAGGGCATAGAAGTAATCCTTTATATGGTAGATTGTTCGCGCCAGCCGCAGCAAGAAGAAGAAAAAATTATGGATATTTTAAAGAAAACAAAGACCCCGGTTATTATGGCGTTAAATAAAATAGATAAATCAAGAAAATTCTTAAATGATTATATAGAATTATGGCAGGAAAAAACCAGCGGCAATCTTGCTCCCTTAAAATATTTCCTTCCCATATCTGCTTTACAGGGCAAAAACACAGGCAGTCTTTTAGAGGCTATCAAAGAATTTCTGCCCGAACAAGAACCGTATTATGCCAAAGAAGTGGTAACCGATTTTCCTTTAACTTACAGAGTGGCTGATATCGTCAGAGAGAAAATATGTTCTTTGTTAAGAGAAGAACTTCCGCATCAGATAGCCGTAGAGGTTGAAGAGATCAGCCCGGAAGATAAGATCGTCCGTATTTTTACCAATATTCTTGTAAATACGGATTCTCAAAAATCTATAGTAGTGGGAAAAAAAGGAACAATGGTAAAAAATATAGGCATACAGGCCCGGCAAGATTTAGAGAAACTATTTGATAAAAAAGTATTTTTACGGCTTAAAGTAAGGCTGGAGAAGAATTGGCATAATAAACTCAGAATATTGAGAGAATTAGGTTATACGGGTATATAACTGATACGGGTATATAACTGATATAGTATTAGGCTTGTAAGAGCTCCCTTTTTATGATAACTTAATTACCATGATTAAAAAATTTAAACGAATAGCGTTGAATAACCCTATATTTATTATATGTTGGCCGGGTATGGGCGAAGTGGCTATAAAAGCCGGATTCTTCCTTAGAGATACTCTGCGGTTTAAACCGTTCGCCCGGATAGTAAACTCAGGTTGTTTTCAGCCTCAGGGGATAATTTCCGAGAAAGGCGTAGTGGAAATGCCGCATATAGAAGAAGGAGTTTTTTATTTTTATAAAGATAAAAATTTAGGCCATGATATTGTTTTGTTCCTTGCTGAGGCGCAGCCGCCTATGGATAAAGCCTATCAGTTTGCTAAGAAGATAGTGGATTTTGCAGTTGCGGCTAACGCTTTTAGGGTTTTCACTTTTGCGGCATTTCCTCAAGCCATCGAACATACACAGTCGCCTTCGGTATGGGTTTCTGCTACCGACCGGCAACTACTGAACCGGTTTTCGAAATATAAAGTCAAGACTTTAACCAGCGGCCAGATTAGCGGTTTAAACGGGTTAGTATTGGGTGTAGCCAAACAGCATGGCATTAAAGGTGCTTGTTTATTAGGCGAGATACCTTTTTATACTATACAGATTGAAAATCCTAAAACTACTTTATCCGTTTTAAGTGTATTAGCTGATTTTTTAGGATTGAAGTTTAATTTTGATAAACTTCGCCAGAGAAGCAAGTTTCTGGAGAAAGAAATCAACAAATTGATAAGTTATTTAAAAGGAGAGGCAACCGGTAAGGAGAATCTGCCCTTGAGCGAAGCCGACATTCAAAAGATGAAAAAAGAATTAGACCGGTTTTCTAAGCTTCCTCAGTCTGCCCGTGAAAAGATAGAAGGTTTATTCAAAAAAGCCTTTAAAGATATTTCTTATGCTTCAGAGCTGAAAAAAGTTTTAGATGAATGGAATGTATATAAGGAATATGAAGATAGATTTTTGGATCTTTTCAAAAAGAAGAGGTTTGACCACTAGATTTTCATACCCGTGTTTCCTTAATTAGTTAAATACCTGAATGTACCGATGGAAAGGCCTATATCTTTATCAAAAAAACAGATAAAAGGGTTAGATTCGAAAGCAATAAATATTCTAGGTATGCCGGAGGAATTGCTTATTGAAAATGCTGCCCGGGGAGCATTAGAAGTCTTGGTGGGTAAAAGAATAATTCCGCAAAAAGTATATATTTTTGCAGGGACAGGCAACAACGGAGCGGATAGCCTGGCATTAGGACGCCATCTTGTAAACAGGGGAGTCAATATTAGTATATTTCTGGTTAAACATAAAAAGGAACCGAATAAACAAGTGAATTTCCTGTTAAATATACTCCGCAAAATTATGCCGGAAGAAGAAATAAAAGAGATTACGAGTTCGGCAGGTATAGAGAATCATTTAAACAGGTTTATTCCCGGTTCTTTAATAGCCGACGGTATTTTTGGGATAGGATACAGGCCTCCTTTGGAAAAATTTTATAAAGAGCTTTTTTCGGCTATAAATAAAGGTGCACCAAAGCTTATAGCCATAGATATTCCTTCGGGGTTAGGATGTGATTCTCCTGATATAGACGAGATAGCCGTAGAAGCGGATTATACGGTTTCTTTTATATCTTTTAAAAGAAGTTTTTTGACCGAATCAGGCCGTAAACATACAGGGGAAGTTTTTATTAAAGATATCGGCATATCCAGAGAAATCTTACAAGAGCTATAAGGAGGTCCCGATATGGTTAAATTCTGCATTATATTCTTGATGTGTTCCGTTGTTTTGTCGGGGTGTGTATTTATCTTCAAAGAAGACGATAAGATAAAAAGTTTTGGCATAGAAAAAAAAGAAGCTAAGGATACTTTGGAGATAATAAATGAAAAACCGGCAGATGAGAAGACTATGATCAAG
>CAZBZJ010000002.1:10787-21436 GCA_964496355.1 uncultured Planctomycetia bacterium
GGCGAGGCTAAAAAGTAGCTTGCTGTTTGCAAAAACGGATATGTATGAAGACCGCTTTTACCGCAAAACATTTACTGATCGATGGCATGCCTGCGAGATTAATATCGGGCAGACAGATATTCTGGTTAAAACCGAAGATAGATTAGACAAATCATATATAAGCAATCTAATAAAAAGGCTGCGCAGCGAAATTGAAGAATATATATCCAGATTTCCGGAATTCGAAACCTCGCTTTTACCCGTTCGTAAACAAGAACCTGCTGGTCCGATTATACAGGAGATGATAGAGAAGACTGCTCTGGTTGGTACAGGGCCAATGTCTTCGGTAGCCGGTGCAATTGCAGAATTTATGGGACGCAGGTTAGCTTCTGCCCACGGCCAATTTATAGTCGAAAACGGCGGAGATATCTGGATGAAAAAACAGGGCGATATTTTTTTAGGCGTTTATGCCGGTTTCGACAATCCTATAAATGATTTCTTGCTGAAGATCCCTAATAAAAACGGCATGTTAGGTGTGTGCAGTTCCTCTTCAGTTTTAGGGCATAGCCTTAGCCTGGGTAGTGCTGATTTGGTGACTGTGATTTCAGAATCTGCAATTTTCGCCGATGCTTTAGCTACAAAGATTGCTAACCGGGTTTGCACTGATGCTGATGTGGATAAGGAGACGAATATGGCTAAACAATATGAGCTTACCCGGGGCGTTATGATAGTTAGAAAAGATAAGATAGGTTTATGGGGGGGTATTAACCTGGTGCACAAATGAACAAAATACCCCGGGAAACTGTTTGGAGATTAGCTGTTTGCCTGAGGGTTCTATTAGGTTCGTTTACACACACACAAAATATCTCGTCGTTTAAATTGGCAAAGCTGATGGGTATAAACCCTAATCAATTAAGAAAAGACCTTTCTTATTTTGGTAAATTCGGTAAAAGAGGTGTCGGCTATGATGTTAAGGAACTTATAGATAACATTAAACAGATTCTCGGCCTTAATCAGGAATGGAATATAGCTTTATGCGGATTAGGCAATTTAGGCCGGGCTTTATCTTCTTACAAAGGATTTGTGGACCAGGGTTTTTTTATACGTGTTATATTCGAGAATGACAAGAAAAAGATTAACACAAAATTCCGGGGTATTCGCGTATTCGACATAAATGCGCTGGAAAGAGGGCTATTAGATAAATACTCTGTACATATTGCTATTCTGGCTATTCCTCCGCTTCAAGCCCAGTCAGTAGCAGAGAAATTATATAAGGCCGGGATAAGGGCGATTTTAAATTTTGTTCCTACCGACATAACTTTACCGCCGGATTGTTTAGTGCGGGATGTATCTATGACTTCTGACCTTACCTATTTAAGTTATTTTCTTATCCATAAATAAATCATACATTAACTGGCGGCCTTCAGCCGGTATTCATAGCCTCTAAGTCCCCGGGCAAGAAGTGGTTTTGAACATCTTTCAATTCTTTAACCTTAACTAATGAATCAAAGAGCTGTAAAAAGGCTTGAAAACCCTAAACCTTGTGATACGATATATAAAATGGCAAAGAAAGTAGGGATGATTGTCGATGATGAACCGGATATAATCCAGCATGTAAGTTCGATTATATCATCGGAAGGATTTGAAATAATTTCGTGCCGGAAAGGACGGGATGCTGTAAAGCTTGCCGATGAAAAACAACCGGATTTTATACTCCTAGATATATTCCTAGATGATATAGACGGCGGGGAAGTAGCTAATCAGTTATCACAGAATCCCCGTACCGAAAATATCCCCGTTATTTATCTTACCGGGTTAGTCACAAAAGAAGAACAGAAGGAAGTAGGAAAGACTGGCAAACATTATGTTATTGCTAAACCAGTTTTAAAATCCGAACTTATAGAAATGATCAATAAAGTCCTGGCGTAATATTAAACTTACCCGTTTCTTCATCACTGTTATCTTTTCTTTAATTTCTGTAATCAGGTTCTTTTTTGGCCTTTACAATAAAAGAAAGGAGCCGAAGTTTACAATTGACGCTCCCTTGTATTTTTACTATAATTACCTATCTTGCCCGTTAAATAGCTGATCGTTTGATCTTGGACATATAAGATTGAGACTATATCTTGCTACTAAAAAAGGCTTAGGAGGAGAATATGAAAGACGATCTTTCCAAAAAACGAGTATTTATGCTATGCGGCCATGCATATTCCGGAAAAACTACCCTTTGTGAAAATATTCTTTCTATAACTAAGGCAATAAGCAGTCCCGGCAAAGTAGAGGAAGGTAATACATCCAGTGACTACCATCAGGATGAGATTGAGCGAAAAAGTTCAATTAATGCCTCGTTCTTCACCCTTAATTATAAAGATAACTTAGTTCAGTTTGTCGATACACCCGGATACGTCGACTTTATCGGCGAAATGGTTTCTGCCGCTGCCGGAGTCGATTTTGCTGTTATGGTAATAGATGCTACCGAAGGTACAGGAGTGGGTACGGAGAAGGCTTGGGAGATTATAAAAAAACGCAACATTCCCTGTCTTTTTTTTATAAATAAATTGGATGGCGAGAACGCTGATTATCAAAAAGCTTTCAAAGAGATAAAAAATACCTTGTCTAAACAAGCTGTCCCTTTAGTTTATCCGGCCGGTAAATCCGCAAATATAAACAATATAGTGAATATCCTGGATAAAAAGAAGATAGATTCTTTAGAGAGCGAAGACAAAAATAAAGCCCTCGCTTTGTATTCTGAAATTGTAGAGAGTGTTGCCGAAAGTAACGATACTCTTTTGGAAAAATATCTGGATAAAGGGGAATTAGACTATAGTGAACTCTTGCCTGCTTTAAAGAAAGCCGTAGCACAAGGCAATATTTATCCTGTTGCCGGCGGTGTAAGCATATCCGGATTGGGCATAGATGAGTTGTTAGATATAATATTAAATATAATGCCGGCTACCTGCGATAGAGCCCCTATTAAAGCTAAGAATGATAATGATGAAGAGATAGAGATACAGATTCAAGCAGATAAACCTTTTTCCGGACAGGTAATAAAGACATCTTTTGACCCTTATTTAGGGCAGTTGAGTGTATTTAGGGCTAAAACCGGTAAGTTAGAGTCAAATACTAATTTTTATAATTCTACCAGGAGTAGCAAAGAAAAGGGGAGCCAGCTTTATCATTTGCAGGGCAAAGAACAAAAAGGCCGGGATTTTATTTACGCCGGAGAAATCGGGTCGGTTACTAAACTAAAAAATACTCATACCGGCGATACTTTATGCGGCGATAAGAATAAAGTGATATTTGCGGATATACAGTTTCCAGAAGCTACGTTTGCTGCTTCCGTAAAGCCTAAAACCCGCCAGGATGAAGAAAAAATTGCGCAAGCTTTACACAAATTAGCTATAGAAGACCCTACTTTTAAGGTCAGCCGCGATGCACAGACCAAAGAACTGATTATCTCAGGTATTGGCGAATTGCATATGAAAGTTATTATCGAAAGGATAAAAAGAATATACGGCGTAGAAATAGAATTAGGTAAACCCAAAGTTCCTTATAAAGAGACTATAACTAAATCTGCTAAGGTGCAGGGCAGGTTTAAAAAGCAGACCGGTGGACACGGCCAGTACGGAGATGTCTGGATTGAAGTTGAGCCTTTGGAACGAGGCAATGATTTTGAATTTGTGAACAAGATTGTAGGCGGGAAAATCCCGCGGGGATATATACCTTCGGTGGAAAAAGGCGTACGTAGTAAGATGAAAGAGGGGTTTTTAGCGGGGTTTCCTATATCCGACATAAGAGTTATTTTATATGATGGTTCCTATCATCCGGTCGATTCTTCTGATTGGGCTTTTCAGATAGCAGGAGCCATGGCTTTAAAAAACGCTCTAGCTCAAGCTAACCCGGTTTTACTCGAACCTATTATGAACGCAGAAATATCCGTTGACGAAGGGTTTATGGGCCAGATTACCGGAGATCTAAGTTCCCGCCGGGGAAAAGTTATGGGTATGGATACCAGAGGTAAAAAAGAAGTCATAAAAGCGCAGGTGCCTTTGGAAGAGATGTATACATACGCTTCAGACCTTAAATCCGTAACCGGCGGCCGGGGTTCTTATGCAATGAGTTTTTCTCATTACGAAATAGTACCCAAACGTATTGCTCAGGCTATTGTTGAGAAAACAAAACAGGCAGCCGAAGCTAAAAAGTAATGAGAATTAGTTTTTCAGGATTAAATCTTGCCGAAGGTAAAATAAAGTATAAAGATAACAGGCTGTATCAGATAGCGGAGAAAGTATCTTCTCAAAAAACCACGCCTTTTTTTTTCGACTTTATAAGCTCTGATTATGAATCCGGCGATGCTTTTATTATTTTAAAAAGCAAAATTTTGGATCTGCTGATATTGGATATGGAGAAGTTAGAAGCGCGTTTAGGTAAAACCAGTAATGAAAACGAAAAACAAATATTAAATAAATCTCTGGCTGGGTTAGAAAAAGAAATTCCTTTATGCGACTTAGAATTATCCAGTCCGGATTTAGCCGTATTGAAAGAGTTAGCCCCTTTAAGCCTGAAACCCACGGTGTTATTAGAAAGGCCGGAGATAGGCGCTGATGAGGCTATTACAAAAGTTTTAAGGAAATCTAAAAATATAATATTTTATACGGCTAACAAAAAAGAAACCAGGGCCTGGACAGTAAAGGAGAATACGGATATAGTATCGAGCGCGGCTAAAATACATTCTGATTTAGCCCGTGGATTTATCCGTGCGGAGGTTGTGAATTTTAATGATTTTATTAATGTTCACAATATTAACGAGGCAAAATCCAAAGGGTTGGTTAATACGGCAGGAAAAGATTACCGAGTCAAAGACGGCGATATAATAGAAATAAAGTTTAACGTATAGAACCTATCTTAAATGCCTTCTGTGTTCTCTAAGTAAATAATTGATGATAATCCCCGAATAAAAACACCTATTGATTTCCTAAAGGATAGATATGAATAAATATATGCACGCGGCTGCATATTTGGAATCTTTTGTTAATTATGAGACGAAAAAAGTATTCCCGTATGAAAAATCTTTTAAGCTAGAACGGGTCAAAAATCTTTTTGGCCTTTTATCTGTTAATCCCGAGAAACTAAAAGTAATACACATCGCCGGAACGAAAGGAAAAGGGTCAACGGCGGAGTTTATAGCAAACATTTTAGCCTGTGCCGGTTACAGAGTGGGGGTATATACTTCGCCTCATTTTGAGGATTTCAGGGAAAGAATCAGGATAGTAGAGCCGGAAAATGGTATTGTTAAAAGTTCTATGATATCCAAGCGCTGTGTGGCCGGATTAGTTGATCAGATTAAACCGGATTTAGAAGAAAATAAAAATTCCGGAAATATAGGAAAAGTAACTTTTTTTGAGGTCTATACGGCTATAGCATTTAAATATTTTATTGCTGCTGAGGTAGATTTTGCGGTTTTAGAATGCGGTTTAGGCGGTAGGCTGGATGCTACTAATTTAGTTTCCCCGGAGGTTTCGGTTATAACCCATATTGGCTATGACCATATTCAGCAGCTGGGTGAAAAAATAACCCAGATTGCAGCTGAAAAAGCCGGTATTATAAAAAAGGAAGCCCCGGTTGTAACTGCTTTCCAAAAAAGTTCTGTATCGAAAGTTTTAAAAGATAAAGCAGAACTGTTATCCAGCCCGATATATTTCTATAAAAAAGATTTTTCAGCTAAACATATAAGGTTGGAACAGAATTATACTGGTTTCGACTTTGTGTATCCTTCAGGCTGTTTAAAAAAATTACGGACCTATTTTTTAGGATTTAACCAGATAGAGAATGCCAGTTTAGCAATTTTTTCCTGCCTTTTACTCAAAAGGAAATATTTTTCCGGATTCAATGCTTTTTTCAGCGGCTTAAAGCAGGCTAATTTAGAGGGTAGGTTTGAAATAATAAAAAAGAACAGAAAAACCATAGTCCTTGAGATAGCACATATCGTATCTTCGTTCAAATCGTTAAAGCAGAATATGGCGGGATATTTTCCGAATAAAAAGATCATTTTGATTTTTGGCTGTTCGTACGGTAAGGATTATCAAAGAATGTTAAAGGCCATTAATTCAAAAAGCGTACTTATTACCAGGTCAGCTAACCGTAGGGCTGTGGAGCCCGGTAAGATTAAAGAAGACAGCCGGCTGAAGAATTCCGTAGTTGTGCCTGATCCCGGGCAGGCATTAAGATTGGCGCTTGGACGATGTGATAAAAATAGTATAATATTAGTTGCCGGGTCGGTATTTTTAGTTTCTCAGGTAAAAAAAATACTTTAATTTGCGAAAAGATGATAGATTCAAAGGTTAGTTTTAATGATACTATAGCTGCTGTCGCGACTGTCCCGGGGGTAGCCGGTATAGGGATAATAAAGATTTCAGGCCCTCGCGCTGTAGATATTATTTCTAAAGTTTTTTTATCTTCAAAACCGAAAAATTTCAAAAAGGTCCGGAATTATACGCTCCATTACGGATGGATAGCAGATAACAGTGCCCCCTCCAAAGCCGGGGACAATATTATAGACGAAGTTTTAATAGGAATAATGCGAAAACCTAATTCCTATACCCGCCAAGATATTATAGAGGTCTATTCTCATTCAGGCTCGCTGGTTTTAGATAAAATTTTAAGTTTAGTCCTCAAACACGGAGCTAGGTTAGCCGAACCCGGAGAATTTACCAAACGGGCGTTTGTCTCCGGCCGGATAGATTTAGTCCAGGCAGAATCTATATTAGACATTGTAAATTCAAAGACCGATCAGGCCCTTAAATTAAGCACATTAAATTTAAAGGGTAATATGTCTAAGGTTCTGGAAAGTTTAGAGAACCGAATCAACGAACTTGTGATAAGAATAGAAGCAAATATTAGTTTTCCCGAAGAAGATACAGAACTTGATACAGAAGAAGTTATAAGAAAAACCCGCAAAATTGTCCAGGATATTAAGTCTCTATTAAGAAATTCCGATAAAGCCAGATTTTTAAGAGAAGGTATAAAATGTGTAATTTGCGGCCGGTCAAACGTAGGCAAATCTTCTTTGTTGAATATGTTATTAAACGAAGAAAGGGTTATTGTTACGCCTATATCAGGGACTACCCGGGATATAGTAGAGGAAAATATAAACATTAGAGGGTTACCTTTGACTATTTGCGATACGGCCGGTATATTAAGCCCGCGCGATATAATAGAAGAGAAAGCCTTAAAAAAGTCATATAACAGGCTGCAGACAGCTGATTTAGTATTGTTGTTGTTTGATTCTTCGGAAGGGTTAAAAAAAGATGATTTTCTGCTCGCTGAGAAGATAAAGGATAAAAATACTATTTTTGTGCTTAATAAAGCGGATTTAAAGAAAAGAATCCAAGAGGATAAATTATCTAAGTTCGGCAGGCCGCTGGTGAAAATATCGGCTTTAAAGAAAAGAGGATTGGCTGGTTTAGAAAAGGCAATCGTCAATAATGTATGGAAAGGTTTTGGCGCCAAAAGGCAGGAGTTATCTTTAGTTTCGAATATAAGGCATATTAATCTGTTGCGGCAGGCAGAAAACATAATCAGCGAGTCGTTAGAAAAAGTTTCTAACAAAGCCGGTTTAGATTATTTGTTCTTTTGCCTTAATGAGGCAAAAGAACAAATCTGCCGTATAACCGGCAAAGTCTATTCCCAGGATACCCTTGAATCGATATTTGATAGATTTTGTATAGGAAAATAGGGATTAAGGTGATTTTTACCGGCAGTCTACAGAAGGAGGGCAGGTAAGATGGGAAAAAAGATATTGGTGGTCGACGATGATACAAATAGCAGAGAGATAGTCAAACGGATTCTTAACAAAGAGGGGTTCGAAGATATTATATTTGCGGTCAACGGTGAAGAATGTTTATCTTTAGCAGAACGCGACAGGCCGGCGCTTATTATTCTTGACATCATGCTGCCTAAAATGGTCGGCAGCCAGGTAGGCGAAGAGTTAAGCAATAAACCTGTCACCCGGAGTATACCGATTATCTTTCTTACCGGATTGCTCGGTAGAGAAGAAGGCTACGAAGGCAATTCAGAAACAAGAAAGAGTGTTTATATATCGAAACAGGATTTATTTTCTCAGCTTGTACCGGCGGTCAGGAAATTTTTGGAGTCATAAATATACAGGAGTTGTTTATTATGGATAAAAAGAAAATAGAAAAAGCTATTAAAATGGTTTTAGAAGCTGTAGGCGCGGATTTAACAAGAAAAGATATAGCTGCTACTCCACGGAGAGTAGCAGAGATGTATGGAGAGATATTAAGTGGAGAGAAAAAAAACCCGGAAAAAGAGCTGGACGTTATTTTAGAGCAGAAACATGACGAAATTATCCTTTTAAAAGGTATACCTATATATTCAATATGCGAGCATCATCTACTACCCTTTACCGGCCGGGCTAATGTCGCCTATATACCTTCTAAACGCATAACCGGCTTAAGTAAATTAGCCAGAGTTGTAGAAGTATTAGCCCGCAGGCTTCAGGTCCAGGAGAGGCTTACCACTGAAATAGCGGATGTTATAATGAAGAAATTAAAACCCAAAGGAGTTATGGTAGTTATAGAAGCAGAACATCTTTGTATGTCGATGCGAGGCGTAAAGAAGCCAGGCACGGTTAATGTAACTTCGGTTGTACGGGGTATATTCAGAACAAATTCTAAAACCCGCCAGGAAGCCCTCACCCTCATTCATAGTTAATATGCACAGTTTTTTATCCAGGTTTAGCTATCTATAGAGTGTTCCGTGGGAAGTGGGGAGTCGGATGTAGGATGTTTTCTGTATATAAACACATTGCTAAAACGGCCTGAATCCTAAGTACTACATCCTACGTACTACATCCAACATCCTACGGAACCGTGCTTAAAAGAACAGCATCAGGTGGTATCCCACTCGTCGTAGTTTTCGGCGGGTATCTCGTAGATAAACATAGAAGGCCTCGATATTACAAGGCCGTTTTTATAGGTGTAGCGGGATTCCGGATATACGATATAAAGTTCGGCTTTAGCTCTGGTTACGGAAACATATAATAACCTTCTTTCTTCTTCTAGGGTTTCCTGGGAATGTAAAGATTTAGGATGAGGCAAATCATATTCATTTACTCCGATTATAAATACTGCTTGCCATTCTAACCCTTTCGCCTGATGTATAGTAGAAAGCACGATTGTCTCTTCTTTATCGGCATCAGATATTACGGTTTCTCCTTTAAATTCTTCGAAGGCAGATAAATCTTCCAGGAAAGAATTAACAGTAGGATGGTTTTTCGACATCTTAGCCAGCTCTTCTAAATCTAACAAACGGTCCTCGGCATTATCGAAACTCATATAACAATAATCTTTATAATCTTCTATGCTTTTCTGTAAGATTCTTTCGGGGAAACTCTCTTTCTTTATCTTTGTAAGGATAGAATGGAATTTTTTAAACCCTTGTTTGGCTTTTTGAGGTAGTAACTTTAGTATGTTATCTTTATTCCTTTTTTCTTTGACCATATATTTCCATATTCTATAAGCATATTTTCTTCCTATCCCCGAATGCAGGCAGAGAACTCGTTTGAAGGCTAATTCGTTGTTGGGATTAGCTAAAATTTTGAGATACGACAATATATCTTTTATATGCGCCTGTTCAAAAAACCTTACGCCACCTCTTACAATATAAGGTATATTCCGTTTCATGAGTTCGACTTCGAGTTCTAAAACCAGATACCGCGAACGAAAAAGAACGGCGATCTGGTTTAAAGGCGTTTTTTCTCTGTATAATTCGGTAATTCTTTGAGCTACGAACGCTGCCTGTTTATATACGTCATAAGTTTTTACCAAGACCGGTAATTCTCCTTCTTTTTTGATAGCTTGCAAATGTTTGGGAAATTGATTGGTATTATTATTTATTATGGAATTAGCCAGGTTCAGTATCTCGGGGGTACTTCTGTAATTTATTTCGAGTTTGAATATGCGTGTATTTTCAAAGACGGTTGGAAAATCTAAAATATTTTTAATTTCGGCCGACCGAAAAGAATATATTGACTGGGCGTCGTCTCCTACTACCAGTATATTTCTATGATGAACGGACAATTTTTTTAGAATTTCGAATTGCAGCCTGTTGGTATCTTGATATTCATCTACCAATATATATTTGAACTGTTTAGAATAACGGTTATTTATCCCGGGATTTTGCAGGAGTTTAAGCCACAGGCTTAATAAATCTCCGAAATCGGCCACATTAGCTTCTTTTTTCTTCTGTTTATATTTGGATATGATACGTTTTATGGAATTGGTATATTCTTGAGTATGAGAAAAGCTTTTTGATATGATTTCTTCTACCGGCCTTTGGGAATTTACCGCAAAAGAATGGATTTTAAGTATGAGGTCTTTTTTAGGAAAAAATTTTCCTTGTTTTAGGAATCCGGCATCTTCTATGCAATCTTGAACTAAATCTTTAGCGTCTTCTCTGTCAATGATTGAAAAGTTAGGTTTAAGCCCTAAACCTTGCGCTTCTTTTCTTAAGACCAGGTTTCCTATATGATGAAACGTGCCTATCCACATTCTAGATAAGTCCATTTTCAAAAGAGCTTCGGCACGGTTTAACATTTCTTTAGCAGCTTTGTTAGTAAAAGTAACCAGAAGGATATTTTCGCAAGATAC
>CAZBZJ010000003.1:0-10374 GCA_964496355.1 uncultured Planctomycetia bacterium
TCTCACTTGATCAATCCTTCTACAGGCGGCAGATTAGCCAAAATTTCTTTAGCCTCTCCGGAAGATATTGAGTATAGTGTTGTTTCTGCCCGAAAAGCTTTTGATTCCGGTTTCTGGCCGCAATTAAGCTTATCTCATAGAAAAGCTCTCCTGTTAAAATTATCCGGGGGTATACTTTCTAAAGCCAAAGAATTAGCCGAACTCGAATCGCTTAATACCGGCAAACCCATAAAAGAGACTACTTTTATGGATATACCCTCAGCCGCAGAAACATTCAAATATTTTGCGGAAAATATCGAGAAATTTTTAGCAGAAGAACAGATAGAAATTAATACTAAGACAGCTAAAGCTAAAGCAAGGTTGATAAGAGAACCAAGAGGCGTAACCTTATTAATTATCCCTTTTAATTATCCGCTTCTAATAGCTTCCTGGAAGATGGCACAAGCTCTGGCTGCCGGTAACACGGTGATATTGAAACCCTCTTCTCTTACTCCTTTAACAGCTCTTGAATTAGCCAGGATAAGTTCAGAAGCGGGGTTTCCGCCGGGAGTGATTAATATATTATTAGCTACCGGAAAAGATACAGGCCATATACTCTGTCCGCATGAATCTTTAGACTTTATTTCGTTTACCGGTTCTAACCAGGCCGGCCGGCAAATAGTTGCAAAAGCGGCGGAGCATATTAAAAAGACTACTATGGAGTTAGGCGGTAAATCAGCAAATATAGTCTTAGATGACGCTGATTTAGATTCTGCCGTTAACGGTTCTTTATGTTCGGTTTTCTTAAACCAGGGCCAGATGTGTACAGCTGCATCCAGGATACTTATCCATGAAAACATTTATGATAATTTTGTTAAGCTATTTCTAGAACGCACCAGAAAGATAAAGTTAGGTGGCGCTTTAGATTTTCAGGCTCAGATGGGCCCGCTCATATCCGAATTTCAGCGCAACAAAATATTGGGTTTTATAGGCCGGGCAAAGGAAGAAGGATTAACCATTCTCTGTGGCGGCAAGATTCCAGAAAATAACGACCTGCAGGATGGGTTATTTTTTGAGCCCACAGTAATCGAAGGCGTCGGCGGGGATTCCGATTTATTCAAGAAGGAAATCTTTGGCCCTGTAGCTACATTGACTAAATTTTCTTCTTATGAAGAAGCTGTAGAGTTAGCAAATAACGCGGAATACGGTTTAGCCGGCTGCATATGGTCAAAAGATACTTCTAAAGCACAGGGCTTGGCTGAAAAAATAACTGCGGGCACGATTTGGATTAACACTTACGGCATGTTTTTCAATGAACTCCCCTTTGGCGGATTCAAACAGAGCGGTTTTGGCAAAGAATTAGGAAAAGCAGGTTTCCTTGAATATACCCGCCTCAAAAACATCATAACCGACCAGACTAAGGATGCCAAACCGCTGGTAAGCTACTGGTATGGCTTCTAACAGGCGTTTTGTAAGTTTAATTTTGGACTTGTAATCGATATAGTTCGAAAATATAATACTACAATGTATTAAATACCCGGTTAGCAATATTTACTATTTTATTAATTTTTATGAAAGATTGGAGATATTTATTTGCGAGGCGTATAGTCCATTTAAGGATATACGTTATTATTTTTTGTATCGCTGTTTCTCTATTTTTTGTTAATGTTTTAAGAGATATTCAAGTAGAGACTCATTTAGAAGATTTCCTGCCGCAAAACCATTCCTTCGTTCAAGTCCAGAACAAACTTACCGATATATTCGGCGGATTAAACCAGGTGTCGATTGCTTTAACTACAGAAGATGAAACCATCTTTACCGAAAAATCCCTGAATAAAGTTATACTCTTGACCGAAGACCTCTATCTTTTAGAAGGTGTGAATATCTCCCGGGTAAACTCTATTGCTTCCCGGCATGTAAAACACGTAGAGGCTACCGAAGAAGGTTTTTTTATCGAGAGGTTATTAAGACTGCCGCCGGAGACGGATGTAGGAATGAATCATCTTATCCAGAAGGTTGTGGGAAACCCTAATGTTTACGGAAAGATGGTCTCCAGGGATTTAAAAAGCACTTTTATCCAGGTCGATTTTAAATCCAAGACCAAGACTTCCCATATATTCGATTCTTTGCAAACGCTGAAAGATAAGTACGAAGACCAAGATACCCGGATGTATGTAGCCGGCCGGCCTATCTTAGAAGGCTGGTTAAACCATTATTTGCCCCGGATGTTCAAGATATTGATTTTAAGTTTTTTGGTTATAGCGATAGTCTTATATCTTACTTTTCGTTCAAAACGGGGAGTAATTTTACCTCTGGTCGATTCTTCTATGGCTACGCTCTGGGGTATGGGGGCGATGAAACTTATGGGCTTAAGGCTTGATCCGGCAACTATTCTGGTGCCGTTTATCATCCTTTCTTTAGGTATCAGTCATTCTTTGCATACGCTCAAACGCTACTACGAAGAGATGCGTAATCCCCGCATGAAGAGTAAACACGCGATTGTAAGCACTATGTCTCACTTGCTTATTCCCGGTATAGCCTGTGTCTTAACCGACGGGTTTGGATTTTTATCCCTAAGTTTGGTGCCTCTTACTACTATTAAGAGTATGGCTATGGCTTCCGGTTTAGGCATATTGGCGAATTTTTTTACCTCATTTATGTTTACTCCTTGTGTTTTGTCTTTTATGCATAAACCCAAGATATTAGAAGTAAAGAGAGAAGAGGCCCATAAATGGGTAGATAATATGCTGGCTAAGCTTAGTGTTTTTTCCCTTAATAAGAGGGCAGGCACTGTAATCGTAGTTATTTTTTGTATCGTCTGCCTGTTTTCTATATTCGGGGTAAAGAAGATAGTAGTAGGCGATAATACCGAAGGTTCGAGTTATCTATATCCGGATTCGCCTTACAACAAAGCAGAGAAGTTTATCAATAGAGAATTCGGCGGGACAAATTCCTATTATATCTTGGCAGAGTCGAAAGATGGGACTATTCTGGAATCAGAGAAGCTAAAAACTATGGATGGTTTTCAGCAATCTCTGCTCAAAAAGATTCCGGAAGCCGGGTCTTCTGTTTCTATAGCAAACTCAATTAAAGCTTTAAATATGTTTATGTTCGCAGGTAACCCTGAATATTTTAAGATACCGGATAATGATAAGACTATAGCCCAATACTGGTTTTTGTATACTCTTTCAGGCTTTCCTAATGATTATGCCCATCTTATAAACCCCAGAGAAGATATAGCCAATATAAAGTTTGATTTTAAAGATCATAAGTCATCTACGGTCACTCAGGCTGTTCGGAAGACCGGGCAGTTTTTCGATGAGCATAATTTTAAAGGTATAGATTTTTCTTATGCCGGAGGAGATATAGGGGTTTTATATGCTATAAACGATATAATCAAAAAAACGATTATCCCTAATATTGTCTTTATCTTTCTTCTAATCTTCGTTTATGTAAGCTTGGTCTACCGTTCGCCGGTAGCAGGAGGGCTTTTGCTTTTGCCTTTATTCTTGAGTAATCTGATTGTCTTTTCATTTTTCGGTTTCTTTAAGACCCCTATTACCACCGAGACTCTGCCTTTAGCTTCTTTAGGTGCTGGGCTGGGAGTTAACTATGGTATATATATCCTTGCCCGTCTGTACGACGAAATTAGGGAGAAGAAGAGGACTTATAAAAATATATTGCAATATACCTTAATTACCAGCGGTAAAGCCGTATTTTTTAGCGGCTTCATTGTTTCTTTAGGAATATTTGTATGGGTATTTTCATCTATCCTTCTTCAGGTAAGGCTGGGTCTTAACTTGTGCGTATCGCTTATCTTGAATATGATTACATCGCTGATTATGATACCGGTATTTGCCTGGTGGATAAAACCTAAATTCCTTTTTGGCCGTGTCCGCGAGCGCATCGGCTTAAAAGATCACATAAAATAATTAACCATGAGCCAAGAGCCAATATCTATGAACTAACAAGGAGGTGTTCGGTGAAAAAGTTGTTTCTTTTTTTAGGTGTTCTATTATTTACCTTTAGTGCGGCTGCCCAGGGGCTTGAATACGGGAAAGTCTATTTTCCTGAATCAGGAATGTCGGCAGAAGATATTATGCGGATAGTCTATCACAACAAATATTCCCTGTTTGCCCAGGATTACAACTTAGCTGATTGTCAGATATTATATGTCGATGAATCGGGGTTTACCCGGACCAAGGAAGCTGTCCGAAAGAGGATTATTTTAAACGGAGAAGATGGGTTATCTTATAAAGACCTAATTTTAGTCACCTATCCTACGCAGACTAAAGGATTAGCTGTTTTGACCTGGACTTATGAGGATATGGCCAGAGACCAGGATGTATGGTTATGGATCCCTGCTTTGAAGAAAGTCAGAAAGATATCCGCTTCTGAAGATGACGACGCTTTTATGGGCAGTGACTTTACCGTAGAAGAAGTATCCACGCGTAGGTTAGAGGATGAGGAGTATAAGCTGGTTGGTGAAAAAGATTTTTCCGGCTATACTTTTGAACATACAGGAGAGATGATGTTTAAAGGAAAATCCTGTTTTGTAATCGAAGCCACGCCTAAAAAGCCGCACTGGTATTATTCAAAGAGGATTATCTGGGTAGATAAAGAGACCGGCGGCCATATCTTTGACGAATACTATGATAAGACAGGCCGGCTTTTCAAGACTATATTCAGGGAATGGATATTCTATGAGCCCGATACCAAGAGATACCCTGAGCAGGCTTCTTTAGAGTGTAAAGACTTAAGGACAGGGCACAGGACAGTAATTATTAATGCCGGGGAAGATTACGATGTAGGTGTTCCGGAAAGAGAGTTTACTGTAAGAAGATTAATGCGGTCAAAATGGTAACTTCGGCAAATAGAAAGGAGGCAAAACGAAGATGAAGACTAAGATTTTTTTTGGTTTTTTATCGTTCTTATTTGTATTGAGTCTTGCTGTGACTGGATTTTCCGAACCGGTATCAAAGTTTATGGATACTATTCTCCCTTTTGAAAATCTGGAGACAGCCGGATATTTCCGCAATGAGGTTTCTTCGAAGATGTCCGGCGATAAGGATGAGCTTTTGAAAATGAAGAATGTTTTGGGGATTAAGGCTAATTATCAGTTTGCTGATTGGCTTTCCTTCTTTACCCATATAAAAACCTGGTATGACGCGGTTTATGACATCGAAGGCCGGTATCATGATGTGGCTTTTAAGGAGAACAACAAAAAATTAAGGATGCCTATTAAACAGGAATGGTTGAGAGAGTGTTTCTTCGATGTATATACCCCCCGGCTGGATATGCGCCTGGGTAAACAGCAGGTAGTATGGGGCACGACTGATGGTGTCAGGATTCTGGATATGGTCAACCCTTTAGACTATCGTGAATGGACTCTCCCCCCTTACTCCGAAACCAGAATCCCTCTGTGGATGTTAAGGTTAGAGGGTGAACTTATGATGAACGGCCATCTACAGCTTTTACTCATCCCTGATTATGAACCTAACTACTACCCGCCGGCAGGTGCACCCTATGCGTTAAGGACTACTGTCGTGGGTGCTGACGGAGTAACTGCCTTAGAACAGGGAGGGGTGTCTGTGACTACAATTAGTGAAGAACCGGGTCGACAGTTGGAAAATACAAAGATAGGAGTGCGTTGGCGGAATATTATTGAAGCTGGCCCTCTAAGCGGACTAGAGTACACTCTTAATTATTTACATACATACAGTTTTGCATCAAGCGCTTATACCCTTATGAAAGGGATATTTATTCCCGGGGTAGGTTTTGTCCCTGATGCATTTAAATTGACCAGACGTGCCCAGCAGATCGAAGTCTTTGGCGCTTCATTTAATAAATCGATTACCAAAGGCATAATCGGTGATTTTGGCAAAGGCTGGACACTCCGGGGAGAATTCGCTTACATTAAAGGCGATGCGATGAATATCGGAACCGATAAGAGTATACAGGACACAGTCGATGTCGACCAGTACAAGTACGCTTTAGGATTTGACAAGACTTTCTTTACCAATTTAGGGTTTAGTTTTCAGTTTATCCAGTTAATATCCCGTTCTAAGGATGAATACGATGTCGGACAGCATACTCTTCTCTTTGGCCCTACCAGAGGGCCGTTAGATGAGGTAGAGACTATTTTAACCTGCAGGCTGTCTACTGATTTTATGCATGAGAGATTACAGCCGGAGATACTGGTTATCTACGGCGATGACAATGATTGGCGGATTAGCCCTAAGGTGAGTTTTACCATCAATGATAACTGGCAGGTTGCTACCGGGTTTCACTTTTTTGAAGGCAAACCCCAGCATCTCAACGGCCAGTTTGACAAAGAAGACCAGGTCTTCTTGGAGACTCAGTACACCTGGTAGGGAATGTATCAGCAGGTTCCGAAGGAAGAGGCGCGAAGGACGATGGATGAGGTACGAGGCACGACTAGTGAAACATGATTGCCCTGTAGGATGTGGGAAGTGGGAAGTCGGAAGAGATTATGATCCTTCTTGTGTCGGAACATGTATAGAATAGTTATTTTTGCATTATCTGTAAAGTTACATTTCAGGTCACACCTCAGATGTAACTTTACAGCTTATAGTTGCGATAATTTTCAGTATTACCAATAATAATTACACTAGAGAGGGTATAATGGCTAAGGCGGTATGGAAAGATTACGCTCTACAGTTTAAGAAAGTATTTAATTTAAACAACAGTCCGGTTGCGGTAAGCTGTGTTAAACCAGATACCCTTCCCCCATCTGATAAGAAATTAAGGATATGCCGGTCGATATTAGATGCTGCGGCCGGTGCTTCTTCTAAAATCTGCAAAGAGAATAATCTCTGTTTTGGAGCAGCCTGGCATTTGGGGTTTCATCAGATAAAAGACCCCAAGGTTATTGGTATGATTAAGAAGTTTGTAGTTGAGGGAGAAAAACTCTTTTCTTCCTACCAGGCTTTAGATAATCTGATGAAGCAGACAGACGGTGTGCCGGATAATTCTGGCAACTGTTTTCAATTGGCCCCTTTAGAAAAAGCAGATTCAGAACCTGAGTTAGTAATATTTGTCTGTAATTCCGAACAGGCCTGTAGGATTCTGACTCTGGTGACATTTATCGACGGTAATATGCCTAAAATAAAGATAGGCGGGCCTACCTGCCGAATGGCTATTATGTACCCTTTGACAGAAGACGAAGTCAACATCTCCTTCTACGATTACACAGCCAGAAAGATTTGTGCTATGGATAAGGATAGGCTCTTAGTGGCTGTTCCCTACAAGCGTATTCCGGCAATAATAGAAAGCATTGACAAATGCACAGCCGGTACAGCAAAGATAGAATATCCGCCGGAATTCCGCCAATTTTTGCAAAAACGCTTCTCTAAATAGCATGATAATGCAACATTTCAGTCCCGGACTGAAATGTTGCATTAGGGCGCTCCAGTAGTATAATCATTATATGGATATAATAGATTTAATCGAAAATAAGAAGATAGAACGGTATTTTAGCGTAAAGCACAAATTGATATTTGCGGATAATTTTTATCACGTTACCCAAAGAGCTCCTGGCACAGAAAAATTATTTATTGAAGATGACGACTATCTTTATTTTTTACATTTACTTAAAGAAAATCTTAGCAGATTTAATATAGACTTGCATGCCTTTGCCTTGATGCCCAATCATATCCATGCCTTAACTTATTTACATAAGGCAAATTTAAGTCCCGCTATGCAGAAAGTTTTACAACGCTATGCGATATATTTCAACAATAAATATAAAAGAAAAGGACATGTATTTTGCGGAGGATACGGATGTGCCCTTTGTAATTCGGAAAGATATATTCTAGCCGTATCTTTATACATACATTTAAATCCGTATAAGGCTGGATTAGTTTCTCGAATAGATGATTACAGATGGAGTTCAGTAAGATTATATTTGAAACCGGGCAGAAAATCGTTTGTAAAGACTGATTTTATATTAAGTTTACTTGATTCTGATCAAAATGAAGCCTGTAAAATGTATCGGCGGCTTTTACGTGAATGCGGCAAAGTCAGGCACACTCCTTTATCCGATAATATGCGCGGATTAGACAGGATTTATAAAAAAGTAGGTAAGTTTTACGATATACATTCTCCTGACCGGAGATTAAATAAAGAAGCCGATATCGAACAAGAAGATATACTCAGGTTTGATAATTATATCAGGAAATTGCGCGGCAAGAAACGATTACGTCAATCTACTGACAAGCAAGCCTTTATGTATCTGGTCACACAACTTAAAAGCAGAGGCTTTAGGGTAAAGGAAATAGCAGATATTCTAGACGTAAGCCGCTTTAAAATCAGACGTTTATGCAACATTTCAGTCCCGGACTGAAATGTTGCATTAACTAGGGGGAAAGAGAGTGAAGATGGATATTAAGGGGTTAACCCGCAAGGATTTGCAAAAAATCCTTGAAAAAGAAGGTTTTCCGAAATTCTCGGCAGTACAGATACACGATTGGCTTTACCGGAAACGGGTAGAGGATTTTTCCGAAATGTCTAACCTGTCTAAAAAACTTCAGCTGTACCTGCAGAATAGTTTTTATATTTCCGGATTAAAATCGATGAAAAGAAAAAAATCTGTTGATGGTACCGAGAAGTTTTTGTTTAGATTAAAAGACGGCAGTTTTATAGAATCTGCTTTAATTCCGGAAAAAAGGCGTAATACCCTGTGTATATCTACTCAGGTAGGATGTAAGTTTAAATGCGTCTTTTGTTCCAGCGGCAGGGCAGGGTTTAAACGTAACCTTGATGTTTCGGAAATCATAAGCCAGTTTTTAGCAGTCTCAGATTTAATTAGGCCTTTAAAAATAACTAATATTGTTTTTATGGGAGTAGGTGAACCTTTGGATAATCTGGATAGTGTGGTAAGGTCAATCCGTATTTTTATGGACAATCGAGGATTATATCTAGGTAAACGTAAAATCTGTATATCAACCTGCGGTATAATACCCGGAATATATAAACTTATAGACTTAGGATTAGGAGTAAGCTTATCGGTTTCATTGCATGCCGCAGATAACCAGACGCGGAATAAAATTATGCCAATAAACAAAAAGTATCCATTATCTAGACTTATGGGGTCAATCGATAAGTTTATCAAAGAATTCCGGTTTCCGGTAATGTTTGAATATATTATGATTAAAGATTTAAATTCGTCAAAAAAAGATGCGGTAAACTTAAGCAAGCTTCTAAGCAAGATTAAGTGTAAGCTTAACCTAATTCCCTATAATCCCTCGGAATATTTTTCCTTGCAGGTTCCTGAACCGGAATATATTGAAGTTTTCTGCAGTGTTTTAAGGGAAAATGGCATATTTTATACTTTACGTAAACCTCGAGGCCAGGATATAAATGCTGCTTGTGGACAGTTGCAGGCTGAATTTGCGAAAGGGAGGCACGAAAACAGATAAGGTGTTTGCATATTATTAAGATAGATTTGATATATGCAGATTAATCAGGAAGGTTTTTCTTTGTTTTCTCCTTCGGAGTTTTCTTCTTTTTTCCATCCTTTCATAGAAAGCATAGTCTTCACCGATTTTAATAGGTCGTTTTTCGAACAGGGTTTAGTCAGATAATGGTCGGCTTCGAGACTGTACCCTTTTTTTATAAACTTGAAATCCTGAAGCGCAGACAACATAATTACCGGCACCCATTCGTTGACAGTCTCCCTTATCCACTGCAATACTTCAAAACCATCACATTTGGGCATTTTGATGTCTAAAATCGCTAAATCAGGCTTATTTTTTTGAAACTCTTCTTTAGCTTCCTCTCCGTCTTTAGCTGTAATAATTTCAAATCCTTCGTTTTTTAACATCTGGCCAAAGAAGAAAAGTACGCCTTCTTCATCGTCGGCGATTAAAATCTTATGCATTTCATATTCTCCTTTATGGATAAGCTGGGTGTGGATGTTGAGCCATTTTAGTATAATAATTGGTTTTTGTCAAAACCTTATTGTGAGGAAATTTTAGGAGTATTTGGATGGAAAAAATATACTGATAAAAAAGAAGACGAGGGGGCTCTTCACCCCCTGAGTTTGGTTATTATTTTAACTCAAACCCCAATTGTATTTTAGTATAGCATAACCCTTAAGCCAATAACAAGCCGGGTAATATATATTTTTGTAAACGCTTACAAAAACTAGGATAAAGGGCGTTTTAGGCAGTAAGTATTAAAGTGGAGCCGGAGGGATTTTTAATAAGGACATAACTTACGGAATCCGTAGGATGACATAAGTTATCTGTCCGAATTAACCCCGAACCGTACTTGTTCTGGTTCGGGGGAACCTTTAGGTTCCGGTTAGCCAAGGCATTTTAAAGTGGAGCCGGAGGGATTTTTAATAAGGACATAACTTACGGAATCCGTAGG
>CAZBZJ010000003.1:10474-19925 GCA_964496355.1 uncultured Planctomycetia bacterium
GGAACCTTTAGGTTCCGGTTAGCCAAGGCATTTTAAAGTGGAGCCGGAGGGATTTGAACCCTCGACATCTACGCTGCCAGCGTAGCGCTCTCCCACTGAGCTACGGCCCCGATAAACATGAAAAGTATATAGGGTTATTCCTTGATGTTTATCCGCACTGAGGCAACCTTGCCGAAGTGCCTAATAAGGATTAGCAATATTATCATCTAATATCTAAATTGTCAATTGACAAAGAAAATAGGCAATGTTATGATTTTACAATCAATAAACTCGTCTTTAAATGCCGAAGTGGCGGAACCGGCAGACGCGTATGACTCAAAATCATATCTCCGTAAGGAGGTGAGGGTTCGACTCCCTCCTTCGGCACTCCAAGATGGTTTTATTGTAAGGAGTTCTGCTGCTTTGTATAGGCCTGAAGTCTGTAGCCTGAGGCCTGAAAAAAAGGTAGATAATCTGCGTGTTAAAAATTGGTGTTCAGGTATCTATTGCTGGGAAAATATATAAGTCGGTTGAAAGAGCGGTATCTTTAGGTTGTACTGCGATGCAGATTTTTTCCCGCAATCCGCGCTCGTTTAAAAGAAAAATATTAACAGCAGACGATATTGATATCTTCAGGAGAGCAAGAAAAAATGCCGGTTTGTCTCCTTTAGTTATTCATGCCGTATATACCCAGAACCTGGCAGCTTCTGACGATAAATTTCATAGACGTTCAGTTGAAAGCCTTATAAAAGATTTGAAAGATGCTGCTGCGTTGGATGCGGATTTTATGGTTGTACATCCGGGGAGTTTTAAAGGGAGTACTTATGATAAAGGCATAAAAAAAGTTGTCTATGCTTTAGGGGAAATCTTAAAAACCGCCGGTTCTAATTTGACTGTCTTATTAGAGAATGTATCCGGAAGCGGCTCCTGGCTGGGTTCGAGGTTTTCGGAACTAGCTTTTATTATAGATAAGGTAGGTTGCCCTGAGAATCTAGGGATATGTTTTGATACCTGCCATGCTTTTTCGGCTGGTTACGACATCCGGCAAGATGAAGGTTTGAGAAATTTAATTTCTGAAATAGATTCATCTATCGGCGCAGATAAAGTTAAACTTGTGCACCTTAACGATACCCGGGATAGTTTAGGCTCTCATAAAGACAGGCATTATCACATAGGGCAGGGCCAGATAGGATTGGAAGGGTTTAAACGATTAATAAACCATCCTAAGTTTAAAGATAAGCCTTTTATTTTAGAAACTCCTAAAAAGAACGATAACGATGATATAATGAACTTGGAAGTTGTCAAAGAGCTGTATAATAATTAGAAATATTATGGAGTATAAACCACAGGATTTTGAAAAAAAATGGCAGAAATATTGGAAGGATAACGGATTGTTTTCTGTCGATACGGAAGATTTCAGTAAGCCGAAATATTACTGCCTGGTTATGTTTCCATACCCTTCCAGCGAACTGCATGTAGGCCATGCCCGTAATTATGTTTTAGGCGATGCGGTAGCAAGATATAAAATTATGCGTAAATTTAATGTCCTGTCACCTATGGGGTGGGATGCATTTGGGTTACCTGCGGAAAACCAGGCTATTAAACATAACGTTCAGCCGAAAGAATGGACCGCAAGAAACATAAAAAGGATAAAAGACCAGCTTCATTCATGGGGGGTAGGATATGATTGGAAAAGAGAAATCACTACCTGTTTTGCGGATTATTATAAATGGACGCAATGGATCTTTTTAAAGTTGTACGAAAAAGGATTGGCATATAAGAAAAAATCTTCCGTAAATTTTTGCCCGTCCTGTAAAACTGTATTAGCTAACGAACAGGTTATAGACGGTGAATGTGAAAGATGTTCTACAGAAGTCCAACAGAGAGAGCTGGATCAATGGTTTTTTAAGATTACCGATTATGCCGATAAGTTATTAGAAGATTTAGACCTGTTAGAAGAATGGCCTAAAAGAGTTAAGCTGATGCAGAGGAATTGGATTGGTAAATCTATGGGTGTGGAGATTAATTTTTCGGTTGACGGGGAAAATATAAAGTGTTTTACTACCAGGCCTGATACCATTTTTGGGGCTACTTTTTTGGCAATATCGCCTGAGAGTGGTTTGCTGGAAAAGATAATCTCTGGTTCGCCAGAAGAAGATGCGGTTAAAAAGTTTATTGATGATTTTAAGAAGAAACCAAAATCAGCAAGATTAGCCTACGGTTCCGGACAGGGTGATCTTGTAAAAGAAGGGGTTTTTACGGGTGTCTATGCAGTTAACCCGATGAATAAGGAGAAGATACCTATATGGGTATCTAATTATGTCTTAATCGAATATGGTACCGGAGCTATTATGTGTGTTCCGGCTCATGATCAGAGAGATTTTGAGTTTGCGAAAAAGTACAGGTTGCCGGTAGTAGAAGTTGTGAGTCAGACCACAGACCACAGACCACAGACCACAGACCTAAAGAAGGCGTATGAAGGAGGGGGAGTACTGGTAAATTCTGGAGAGTTTGATGGTTTGGATTCGCAAACAGCTAAAGAGAAAATAGCAGATTATATGGAGAAAAACCGGATAGGCCAAAAGAAAGTTACCTATAAGCTGAGAGATTGGCTTATATCCAGGCAGAGGTATTGGGGCGCGCCTATACCGATTATATACTGTGATAAATGCGGGATAGTTCCGGTTCCGGAAAAAAGTTTACCGGTTAGATTGCCCGAAGATGTGGAATTTAAACCCACAGGCCAGTCTCCTTTAGAAGAAATCGAAGATTTTATGAATACCGAATGCCCCAAATGCGGCAGTAAAGCCCGGCGGGAAACCGATACAATGGATACGTTTGTAGATTCAAGTTGGTATTATTTAAGATATATATCCCCCAAAGAAAGCGATTTACCTTTTTGTTCTGATAAAGTGAATTATTGGTTGCCTGTAGATCAATATATAGGAGGGGTCGAACATGCAATCCTTCATCTTATGTATTCGCGGTTTATTAACAAGTTCCTATATGATTTAGAACTAGTTAAGTTTAAGGAGCCTTTTTTGCGGCTATTTACCCAGGGTATGATAGTTAAGGACGGCGTGAAAATGTCTAAATCGAAAGGCAATGTTGTATCGCCCGACTATATAATTAGTAAATTCGGAGCAGATACTATGCGCCTCTATATCTTATTTGTCGGCCCGCCTGAGAAAGATGCTGAATGGCAGGATGAAGGCTTGTTAGGATGCAGTAGGTTTCTTAACCGCTGTTTCAGGCTTTTAGAAAAAAGGGAATATTTTTCTAAAAAGATACACTTTAACGAAAAGAACGCAGAAGAGCCATTAACTTCTTCGGAAAAACAATTGTTAATAAAGATACATTTAGTAATAAGGCAGGTTACCGAAGACCTGGAAAAAGGATTTCAGTTTAATACGGCTATCAGTAAGATTATGGAGTTAGTAAACCAGATGTATAAAATAAAGGATACGGAGCTATCAAGCCTTTCTTTATTTAACCAGGCTGTAGAAACAGTATTTCTTTTGCTTACTCCTTTTACTCCGCATGCCTGTGAAGAAGCGTGGAGTGTTCTGGGTAAAAAAGAATCTATCTTTAAATGTGAATGGCCTGAGTACAGAGAAGAATATTTAAAACAGGATGAAGTTGAAATTGCTGTTATAATGAAAGGCAAAGTCAAGGCCCGCCTTGTTATCCCTTCGGATATATCTTCAGAGGAAGCCCGGCAAAAAGTTTTGGCACAGGATAAAGTTAGAGAACTCCTCGGCGGAAAACAACCCAAGAAAGTTATCTATGTTCCCAATAAACTGGTAAACATAGTTTATTAATTTACGATAATGGTTTGTTATGATCAATTTTACTCTTCAGGAAAGAAGAGCTTTTCTTTTGATTGGGTTTCTTCTGCTTGCAGGAGCTATAGTTAACCACGTTTTAAAGAATAATCCGGAATATATTTCCCATGTTTATTACAGCGAGCCGTCATCAGAATTTACGAAGATTAATATTAATACTGCTTTACATAAGGATTTGGTTAAGATTAAAGGCATAGGCCCGGCTTTAGCTAGCCGTATAATCGAATACCGGCAACACAACGGAGATTTCCAGAGTCTTACCGATATAAAAAAGGTCAAAGGTATAGGCGATAAGAAGCTGGAATATATAAAAAAAGCCGTAATATTACATTGAGACATATAATTATCTGGATTTTTATATGCTTTTCCTCCGGATTAATAGCCGGTAATTTTTTAAAATTAGGTTTTATGCCAGCAGTATCTCTGGCTATAATCTGCCTTATATCAGGAAAGATTTTTTCCAGAAAATTTAAAGCAGGGTTCTTTCTTATTTCTGTATTATTATTTTTTTTCTTTCTCGGTATATTATGGATTAAGCCTTATACTGTTAACCTTTCCCAAAAGTGGCTTGGCCAAGAAGTTACAGTCTGTGGTAAAGTTGCTACACACCCGAAACAGGCGCACAATTATAAGCTTTATTCAATCCGCCAAAATCATATTTCTTATAATAAAAAAACTGTTTATCTACCCAATGATATATTAGTAAAAGATTATTCGCATACGAAAATAAATTTTGCGGATTCTTATGTTTTTAAAGGTAAAATCAGGGATTCTTCATATTCCCGATATGGCTATATCCTTTATGTGAAAAAGCAAAATCAGCCTTTTGGCATAAAGAGCAGTTTTAATATATCGAAATGGGCATTTGCCATTTCTGAAAATATAGCCGGGATATTTAAAAATAATTTTAAAAAACCAGTCTCAGCGTTTTTTCTTACGGTTTTTCTTGGCAGGAGGGAATATTTATCCAGCCGTATAACGGATATTTTTAGGTTAGGAGGGACTTCCCATGTATTAGCAATAAGCGGGCTGCATGTAGGTATCGTGGCGGCTATCTTTTTGTTTCTATTAAAGATGTTCAATATAAGGATACGCATAAGGTTAATAATAGCGATGATTGTTATATTAATTTATGCGGTAATATGCGAATTGAGGAGCCCGGTGTTAAGGGCAGCCGTGATGTTCATTTGTTATGGGATGAGTTTTTTATTAAACCGAAAATTTTTGGTTTTTAATGCGCTAGCTTCAGCCGGATTGATAAACTTGTTAGTGCGGCCTTATGATATATTTACCGTGAGTTTTCAATTTTCGTTTATAGCTGTGCTATTCATAATCACCGGCTTTAGATTCTTCAACCTTAATGCGAAGCTGGCCGGTTTCCGCGGTAAGATAGGAGCTTTATTTTTTATGTCGTTGTTTGCGAATCTGGGGCTTTTACCGCTGGTCAGTTACTATTTTGGGAAAGTATATCTTTTAAATATATTCACCAGTATCTTGGTTATTCCCTATCTGGCATTGATATTTGCTTCTATGTTTGTATTCTTAGGTTTATATTTTGCGCCGGCTCTAAAGCAAATGTTAGTAACTTCTTGTTCGGTGTTAGTGCAACTGTTTATAAAAATGAATGATTTATTTTCGGGTTTTAACCTGAGTTATATCGAATTTAAATTTAGTTTCGCCGGTATATTTGTGTATTATTCAACCTTTTTTATAGGGATATATCTGGCAAGGTTTGTGTTTAGTTTTTACCGTAGGAGAACGGCTAAGCACGCGAGTTTAGGGTTAAAAACAGTTAAAAAAAACCCCCGCTCTCAATAAAAGAGCGGGGTCCGTGGCTTTTCCCGCCGCTTTAGGCGAGACCGTTAAAGTATACCGTAAAATAAGGGCGGTTTTCTACAGTTTGACGCTTATTTTTGGAAGCGTTTTCAATATTTGACATTTCAGATTTATTCTGCTATAGTTAAATTTCCGTAAATAAGAGCTAATATATGAAAAGAATAACAGGTATTCTTATAGTACTATTTTTGATAAGTTCCTGCCCTGATGCTTATTCGTTTTGGATCTGGTCGCCTAAATCTAACAAGTGGCGAAACCCTAAATATTCTCCTTTAGCATCGCCTAAAGCCCAGCTGGAGAAAGCGAAAGAGCTATATCAAGCTGAGAATTTCAAGGAAGCTTATGATGAATTTAGAAAATTGGTAATAAATTTCCCCGATTCTAAACAGGCGCCTATCGCTCAATTTTATAAAGGCAAGTGCCTGGAGGCTTTAGATAATCCTTACCAGGCTTTTAGAGAATATCAGAAAGTAGTCGATTCTTATCCTTACAGCGACAAAATATCGGAAATCGTGGAACTTGAATATCAAATAGGCGAATATTTTCTAAATAAAGAACGGACTAAATGGTTAGGCATACCGGTAGGTGAATTGTTTGAACATCCGTCAATTGAAATATTCGAGAAGGTTATAGACAACGCGCCTTATTCTGAACCAGCTAAAGCTGCGCAGTATAAACTGGGCCTTCTGTATAAAGAGCTGGGAAGATATGAAGAAGCTATCAAAACGTTTAATGGATTAATTGAAAAATATCCCGAAAGTAAGTGGATCGAACCTGCCAGGTATCAGTTAGCTTTAGCAAGCTCAGATGCTTCTTTGGGAGCCGAATATGATCAGAGCCTTACAAAAAAAGCGCGTAGAGAATTTCAAGAATTTATAGCTAAACATCCGGAAGCTGAAATTTCGGAAGATGTACAGAAAGAGCTTAAAGAACTGCGTTATAAAGAAGCGAAGAAATATTATAAAGTCGGCGAATTCTATTATAAACAAAAAGATTACAAGAGCGCTAAAATATATTATGAACATGTATTGAACAATTATTCTCAATCTCCGTCGGCTGATAAAGCTAGAGAGAAGCTCGATTTAATGTCAGAGTACTGATTACCGGATATGAATAAAATAAATTCTCTTAGCCTCATTTGTTCGCTGGCCTTCTTGATAGCAGGGGTGGCCGGCTGTGGATATACCACTAGAGGTTTTCTTAACCCTGAATATAAAACCATTTATGTAAAGCCTGTTGATAATCGAGTGAGATTTACCGGTGAGAGCCAGGAATACGGAAAGTATAGAAGCATACCCCCGCTTGTAGAAGATAGGTTTACGCAGGCTGTTCTTTCGCGGGTTAACCTGGACGGCACTTTAAAACCTTCGGATAGAAATAATGCAGATCTGGTGCTGGAAACTCAGATTACGGATTATGTGAGAGATACACTTAGATATGACGATGAAGATAGAATAGAAGAATACAGATTAAAACTTTATTATACATATCAATTATATGATTCTAACCAGGATTTAGTAAATAAGTCTTCGCTTATAGCCGACGCTGAGTTTGTGCCAGGCGGTGCAGGGGCCGAAGATGAAGCAGTGTCAATTTTGTTAGAAGACGCCGCCAGGCGCATAGTCGAAGATATAATCGAGATATGGTGAGCGCTTCGTTCCGGATTTTGGATAGTGCATCAAGTGTAAACCCCGTTAGAGAACCCTGTTCTCTAACGGTATGCGCTGACGGTGGCATTGAACCACCGTCAGCTTCAGTCGGTAATGACCACCGATTGAAACCGGTGGCTTTCTCTAACGGGGTAAATATACAGATTTGACAGTAATGGACAAATCTCAAAAAAAAGCATACGTTCTCTTAGGCAGAGATTCCGGGTATAAAAAGATTCAAACAGACAGGTTAAAGTCTTCTTTTCAAAAACAATCCGCTCAAATTAACCCCGTATATTTTTTTTCTCAAGGGTTATCTTTATATGAGATCCAAAAAGAAATAGAAAACCTGTCTTTTACTCTGCGCCTTTTTATATTTAAAGATTCGCAGGCCCTATCGGAACCGATTAAGTCCTACTTAACCAAACTATTAAAACGTAAACCCAGGGATTATTTTATTTTTGATTTTAATGTCGAAACGAAGGCGCGCGAAAAACTGGAAGAAGATGATTTTTTTGCTTTTTTGTTTGCTTACAACCCTCCTTTTAAGATTGCCGGAGGCAGCAGAGAGGTTTCCCTTAGGGATTTGGCTTCAGCTTTACGCAAGAATTCGGCCCAGGATTCTTTATTAATTATGAATAATCTCCTTAAACAATACCGGCCCGAAAAAATATCTATGCAAATATTAGGCTTATTAGTTAAGATGTTTACGCAGGCTACAAATCCCTATCTTAAAGAAAGATATATACGATATCTTTTAGAGGCTGACCGCTTGATAAAAGAAGGAAGATTATCTGCACAGCTGGCTTTGGATATATTGATTTTGAAGATGCAAGCGGGCGGTTCTGTTCCCCAACGGTAAAACAGGAAAGTTCAGGTTAAGACTTCGCGGTTATTTTGCTGGCAAGATGGGACTTTTTCCGGCTGGCTTTATTTTTGTGGATATATTTTTTAGCAGCAGCCTTATCTAGCTCTTTATATGCTCTGTTTAGAGCTTTTTGTGCCTCGTCTAGGTCTTTTTCTTTTAATGCTCGTAAATATTTTTTGGTAGATTGTTTAATCTTAGTCTTTAGAGTTAAATTCCGTTTTCTTCTGTCTTTATCGGCTCTAAGCTCTTTTTTGGCTGATTTACGCTGAGGCATTTTTAAAATCCTCCTTGTTTTGCAGGCCTTTTAGTATAATAAATTTTTGTAATGATATCCTATAGTGGTATAATTCTACAGGATTTATATATCCCCTGAGTAAGATACACTAAAACAGAAACCCTTAAATGTCAAGAATTTTTAAAAAATTAATTCAGCATACCCTTATAATATCTTCCGGGACTCTGGTTTCCCGGGTTTTAGGGTTTATAAGAGATATATTGATAGCCCGGTTTTTCGGTACCACTTTTTTGATCGAAGCTTTTCTGGTGGCATTTCGGATACCGAACATGTTCAGGTCTCTGGTAGGTGAGGGAGCCGTAGATTCAGTAGTTATACCGGTAATATCCGGACAAAAAAACGATGAAGATTTTTCCCGGGTTTCCGGGAACCTTTTACTGGCATCTTTTTTTCTTTTATCGGTAATAGTTCTATTGGGAATAATATTCTCGAAATTTATCGTAACGGTTATTGCCCCGGGTTTTATTAATGATCCTGAAAAATTCACCCTAACCGTTAAAGTTACCCGGATAATATTTTCTTACCTTTTATTTATAGGCCTTTCGGCTAATCTAACCGGTATTCTTTATTCGAAATCGAGATTCTTCGTCCCGTCTTTTTCACCGGCGATTCTTAATGTAGTAGTAATAATCGGTTTATCGTCTATTGTGATTATGGGCAAGGTTTCAATCTATTTCTTATCTTTTTATGTAATTTTGGCTGGTTTTTTACAATTTTTATGTAATCTGGCAGCAGCTAAAAGACATTTTAAATTTCGGTTCAATTTAAAAGAAGCCTTGTCTGATACAGCTATTATTAAAATGTTCCGGCTTTCTTTGCCGAGAATTTGGGCCGTAGCTATTTATCATTTGAACGTTTTTATAGATACTCTATTAGCTTCTTTTTCTGCCCTTGCAGGGCCCGGAGCGATTGCGGCTATTTATTATTCAAACCGGCTTATTCATTTTCCTTTAGCTCTTTTTAGTTTAGCGGTTTCCCG
>CAZBZJ010000004.1:0-19077 GCA_964496355.1 uncultured Planctomycetia bacterium
CGAAAAGCCTAAAGTGTTAGAAACCGGCATAAAAATGATTGATTTATTGTATCCCTTGGTAAAGGGGAGTAAAACCGGTGTCCTGGGTGGTGCGGGTTGCGGGAAGACGGTC
The DNA here is from genome assembly GCA_964496355.1 of uncultured Planctomycetia bacterium. Taxonomy (GTDB): domain Bacteria; phylum Omnitrophota; class Gorgyraeia; order Duberdicusellales; family Duberdicusellaceae; genus CAZBZJ01. The sequence continues at coordinate 113 of CAZBZJ010000004.1, forward strand.
ATTATTTTAGAGTTGATTAATAATATCGTAAAGAAACACAGTGGCGCTTGTGTATTTTGCGGTATAGGCGAAAGGATTAGGGAAGGTAACGAACTTTATTACGAGTTGCGAGACCATAATTTACAAGATAAAGTTATGATGGTTTTCGGACAGATGAATGAACCTCCGGGTGCAAGGTTTGAAGTTGTCAATACCGGAATTACAATGGCTGAATATATTCAGAGTAAGAATAAGGATGTACTTATCTTTATGGATAATATTTTCCGGTTTGTTCAAGGAGGCCAGGAGATTTCTATTCTTCTAGGAAGGGTGCCTTCGGAGACCGGGTATCAACCTACGATGGCTTCTGAGGTAGGCGGAGTCCAGGAAAGGATAAGATCGATAAAAGGGTCAGGTTCCAGCACCGCTTTCCAGGCAGTATATGTGCCTGCGGATGATATGACAGACCCGGCAGTAGTAACTATATTCACTTATTTAGAATCCTGCATAAAACTTTCCCGCGATTTAGTCCAAAAAGGTTTTTTCCCTGCTATTGACCCTTTAACCAGTAGTAGTTCTAACTTAAGCCCTGAGGTAGTAGGGCAACGGCATTTTGACCTTGCACAGAAAGCGATATATTTATTTAATAAACATAAACAGCTTGAGAAGATTGTTCAGGTTATAGGAGTCGAAGAGCTTTCTAAAAAAGACCGTCTTGATTATGAACGTGCCGATAAACTATTGAATTTTATGACCCAGCCTTTTACAGTATCAGAAGTTTTTACGGGGAAAAAAGGAGAATTTGTCAGTATAGAAGATACTCTCGAAAGTTGTGATAAGATAATTCGCGGTGGTTTCGATAAGAAGAATACCGAAGATTTCTATATGATCGGTAAAGCTAAATAAGTTCAGGATAATATTGTTGTAATGAGATCGATAATTTCTAACCTGTTTTATAATAATGAATAAGTTTGAAAGGAGCCTTTATAATTATTTATCGGATGAAAGCTTGGTGTCAAAGGGCCATCTTGCAGAATCCGTTAAATTGTCTTCCGAACAGAATATCCCTTTCTATAAAATACTTCTGGATAATAAATATATAGAGGAAGACAATTTATTGTCTTCGATGAGCCGGGTTATGAATTTACCTGTGGTTAATCTTAAAAAAATAGCCATTGATGAAAAAGCCGTTAAGTCTGTTCCCGTAAGATTCGCCTGGCATTATGAGTTTATGCCGGTAAAATCCGAGGGCAATAAATTAACAGTCGCTGTTAATATTCCTTTAAGCCTGAGGGTTCAAGATGAGATACGGTTAAGTTTGGGCAAAGAGATACGTTTGGTTTTGGCGAAAAAAGAGCATATAACCGAACTCTTAAAAACCTATTATGGGCTGGGGGCTGACACAGTCGGTAAGATGGTTGACCAGAAACCGGTTATGGATGAACCTCTTCAGGAATCCCGGGAAGTTGAAGATATCGAAAAACTTGCTGAAACGGCATCTGTAATAAAGCTGGTTAATCAGATTATTATTGATGCTTATCATAAGAGAGCAACTGATATACACATAGAACCGTTTAGGGGAAAATTAAGGTTGCGTTACAGGATAGACGGAGTTTTATACGATCAGAATGTCCCGCCAAATTTAAAAAGGTTTCTTCTGCCTATACTTTCCCGTATAAAGATAATGGCTAATTTGAATATAGTAGAACATCGCCTGCCGCAAGACGGCAGAGCTGTTGTAAAAGTACAGGAGCAGGTCCTTGATTTACGAGTTTCGTTTATGCCGACAAATTATGGTGAGAGTGTGGTAATAAGAATCTTGCCGACCAAGATGTTTTTTAGGTTGGAACAATTGGGTTTGTCTAAAAGAAACCGGGATCTACTTGAAGAGCTGGTTGAAAAACCCAACGGGATTATATTTGTAACCGGCCCGACGGGGTCGGGTAAAACAACCACTCTGTATGCATGTTTAGAAAGAATTAATAAGCGCGAAAAAAAAGTAATAACTCTCGAAGACCCGGTTGAATACGAGATTGCAGATACTCTACAAATCCAGGTTAATCCAGAGATTGGCCTGACTTTTGCTCGAGGTTTAAGAAGCATACTAAGACATGACCCTGATATTATGATGGTAGGTGAAGTTAGAGATAAAGAGACCGCCGATATCGCTATTCGTGTCTCCTTAACCGGCCATTTAATATTTTCGACTCTGCATACTAACGACTCCTCTACAGGAGTTACCAGGTTAATTGATATAGGTGTGCCTTCTTATTTAGTAGCTAGCAGCGTCGAAGCATTTATAGCGCAAAGGCTGGTGAGGGTTATATGTCCAAACTGCAGAACCGAGGATAAGAAGGTTGATAGCCAGATTGAGAGCAGGATCAGGGATAGTTTAGATATAAAAGATAAGATAAAGTTTTATCGCGGCAAAGGATGTGAAAAATGTAATTATACGGGTTTCTACGGGCGAACTGGAATATACGAAATCTTAGTGTTCAATGCCGAAATAAAGCAATTGGTAGCTGACTGCGCAAATGCAGCTGATATAAAGAAGAAGGCTATGCAGAATCGAATGCTCACCTTGATACAGGATGGATGGTTAAAGGTAGTAGAAGGAGTTACCACTCCCGAAGAGGTTCTAAAAGTCTGTCAGGATGTAGAGACGGATTTGGGTTTGTCAAAAATAAAATCGCCTATTCAGGAAACCAAGCCCAAAATTCCCCCGCCAGATTTAAAAAAGGGTTATTCTTTAGATTCTGCAGACAGACGGGTGTACATGCGGCTACCTAAAAAGATATCGGTGAGGTATAAGTTAGTAGAAAAAGGAGAAGGTAAGATAGTAAAAATCGGGCAGGAAAAAAGCCAGAATAAAGATGTAAAGATAACCGACCTTTTTGCTGCTCAAGCCGGCGAGCAAGTGAATAAAAACTTTTCAGAAGAAGTGTTTACTACTACCGTAAATATTAGTGCCGGAGGCATGGTGTTTGAATCCAATTATTTAATCCCGGTAGATTCCATACTTGAATTACTCATAAATTTAACCCCGGACACAGAGCCTATCCGGTGTTTAGCCAAAGTTATCAGGGTAGAAAAAAATCTGCCGAAGTGTTTTAACATCGCTGTTTGTTATTTAGACCTTTCCGGCGGAGATAGAAACAAACTAAATGATTTCGTAAAAAAAGAGTTTTCGGATAATACTGCCTTGGATTTAAATATATTTGGATTATAACTCGTATTTTAATTAATTTATTATGAAGACTTTTATATATAAAGCAAAAGATGGCCCGGATAAGGTCATAGAAGGCAAATTAGTTGCCGAGAGCAAACAAGAAATCGTCGATATCTTAATGGCAAAAGGTTATACCGCAACCAGTATAATAGAACAAGGGGCTACTGTAGACCAGAAAAGAAGATATAGATGGAGAAGTTTTTTTGGTATAGGGTTAAAAGACAGGTTTGTTTTTACCCGGCAGTTAGCAAATCTCCTGCGGTCAGGTGTGCCTATCTTAAGAGCTTTAGATATTTTAGCTGAACAAACTCACGATAAGTATTTCAAGAGTATAATCCGGGAGTTAGCTAATAAGGTTAGGAATGGCCGGCCTCTATCTTCGTGTTTGCAGGAATATCCAAGAATATTTCCGGCATTTTATATCTCGATGGTAAAGGCAGGCGAAGAAAGCGGGTCGGTTGATGAAGCCTTGAAGAATACCGCAGAGTATTACAGGTCTCAGTATGAATTAATTAATAAGGTAAGATCAGCGCTGGCATATCCGCTTTTGATTTTAGTTGTGGGGTTATTAACCCTTATTTTTATGTTTACTAATGTTATACCTCGTATAATCCCTCTATTTACAAATGTCAGTAATAGTTTGCCTCTGCCTACACAGATATTGATAGCTATCAGCAATTTTTTGCGTACTTATTGGAAATGGATCTTATTAAGCATTCTAATCTTGACTGTAATATTTAAACGTGCACTGATGAGTAGAATATTCCGGCATTATATGTCAGCTCTGAGATTGCGGTTACCGCTTTTTGGCCAGTTGATATTTAAAGCCGAATTTGCCAGGTTTGCCAGGGCTTTGGAGATGGCTTTACGCAGCGGCATACCTATTATAAAAGCTATGCATGTAAGCCTTCCTATAGTATCGGAAGACATATTAAAGGAAACCTTAGCGGCAAGTAAAAGTGAATTGGAATCCGGGGGGTCTTTTGGCCAGATTCTCAAAAAAAGCGGTATATTCCCGCCTTTTGTATATAATCTCGTAAGTATAGGTGAAGAATCCGGAAAGATTAACCAATCTTTAGCCGATATAGCAGAATACTTTGAGGCTGATTGTCGGGAATATGTAAAGATTATGACTACCTTGTTGGAACCGGCAATGATTTTAATTATAGGTTTAGTAGTCGGGTTTATTGTAAGTGCGATACTCTTGCCGGTATTTAATTTGAATTTTATGCAGTTATAATGATAAGGAGGAATATAATGGGTTTTATTAAGCAGAAGAAAAAGTTTACCCCGCCCCTCGTGCTAAATCACGAGGCTTTAAGAAGGGCGGGGTTTACCCTTATAGAGATTTTACTGGTAGTAGTTATTATAAGTGCATTAGCAGCTATGGTAGTGCCTAGGTTGACCGGGCGTTCGGAACAGGCAAAGGAGGCCATAGCAAAGGCAGATGTGATGGTAAATATTCCTACAGCTTTAAAACTTTATGAATTAGATAATGGTATGTTCCCTACTACTGAACAAGGATTGCAAGCATTAGTACGCAAACCTTCATCTTCACCGGTGCCGAAGTTTTGGGCAGGCCCGTATATAGAACATAATAAGATAACCGACCCTTGGGGTAATGAATATGTTTATAAATATCCCGGCGCTCATGGCGCTGACTATGATCTGTATTCTTTAGGTAAAACCGGCCAAGATGATGATAGTAACATAGTTAATTGGGAATAGAGTGGTATTGAAAACCCTGCCTTTCTATAGATACAATAAGGGCTTTACTTTAATTGAAGTCCTATTGGCAGTAACTATTCTGGCATTCGGGCTTACCTATATATCCGAATCATTCTTTGTTTCAATTGCCGCAACTGCAGAGGTTAGAAACCGGATAGCCGTAGATTCTTTGGTTTCCAACCATATATGGGAGATGAAAAGGTTTATTAATCAGAATAATATAACTGATACATACAGCCGAGAAATTTATTTTACCGAACCTTTTCCGGACGGCGTATTAAATGCAGAAATAAATCAAATGCCGGGTGTGAATAATCTTTTTCTTGTAAAAATTAGAGCTGCATTCAAAGAAGAACGAAAAAATAAAGTTGTAGAGAAAAATATTTTTTTTCATAAAACTATTATAAATAATACAACGAAATAGATTATTATGAGAAGAAGTTTAACCTTTTTGGAGTTGCTTATAGCTGTATCGATAACCTTAGCTGCGGGTGTAGGTATATACAGGACGTTCTGCAGCGGCATTGAATTATATAGACATTTAGGCCTAAATCAGCCGGCTATACATAGTACTATATTTTTCAATAGATTAAGATTGGATTTGAACAATTTTTGCCAGTTTGAAAAAACCAATTTTGAAGGCAGCACGACTGAAATATTTTTTCCGGTTCATGCGGCCGAATTTAAATTTTTACCCCCTCAGGCTATAGAACCAGGAAAAAAATATCAACAGGAAAGTATCTATAGAGTTGCTTACCGATTTATCCCCGAAGAAAAGATATTGAAGAGGAGGATATATAAAATAGGCACAAATAAGCCGGAAAAAGAATCAGTAGTCCTGGAAGATATAGAAAGCCTGCGTTTTATCTTTCATGTTCGGAATGAATCAAATAATAGGATTATTAGGGCAACAACGCTTTCCGGTAAAGGCCCCCAAGCAATAGAAGCAGAAGTGAGTTTTTTAGACAAACAGGCCCGGGTACATACTTTAAATCGGATAATTGATATTCCGGTAGTTGAGTAGAGAGATTTATGTGCGTTAAAGGTGCGAAATTATTAAAAAGTTCAAGTATTTTGATATTAGCCTTATGGACATTAGCTTTTTTAAGTATATTGGCTGTGTTTTCGGCTCCTATGGTGAGGCAGGAGATTAATATATTTCTGCGTATGCGGGAGCGTGAAGAATTGTATGGGATTGCCTATTCCGGCATACAAAAAGCGATAGCATTTATTGGCCATTATGACTCGGGTGATTCTACGCCGAATATTTCTTCTTTTGACGAAGACTGGGTGGAGTTTCCTTCTGCTTTCAGGAATATAGAATTTAACAAAGGAAGATTTTCCGTTTTTTGTCACCGCATAAATAATATCACCGGGAAAAAGGAAAAGAGGTATGGCCTTCTGGACGAAGAGAGCAAGATTAATGTTAACCATGTTTCGTATGCGGTACTCAAACGATTGTTCAAAGATATAGCCGGATTAGACAGTCAAAAAGCAAATGATTTAGCAAACAGCCTTATAGATTGGCGGGATAAAAACAGTGAGTTAAACGGCCAGGATACTCAACTGACGGAACGCGCAAGTTATTTGAATGCGGGTTATTCGTATTCTCCTAAAAATATGGAATTGAATTCTATAGAAGAGGTTCTTTTAATTAAAGGTATGCCGGCTCCCGTATTTTTTAAAATAGCAGATTATATTACTGTATACGGAAACGGCGAGGTTAATATTAACACCGCGCCGGCTCCGGTGCTTGAATGCTTGGGGTTTACGCAGCAAGCAGCAGAAAAAATTGTTTCATATAGAGCCGGCCATGATATGAAAGAAGGGACTATAGATGATAATGTTTTCTCTTCTCCTGGTAATATGGCTGAGGAACTTTCCGGATATACTGAATTAAGCGATGAAGAAAAAGACAGAATTTCTCAAATATCCTCACAAGTAAAAATTGGCGTAAAATCCGAATTCTTTACAGCTGTTAGTGTTAGCCGGTTGGAAAAGAAAAACTTATATGGTAAAATTAAGTGTGTTTTTTCAAGAAGTGGTTCAATAAAAGATTGGGCTTTTTTATACAGTAACCAACCATAAATATAAGGTTATGGAATCAAACAATAAAAAATCTTCCGTTAAGAAGAAAGACTTTCTTGCTATAAATATCGGTGAGAAATATCTTAAAGCGGTCCATTTGAGGTTTGCGAAGAGTGTTAAAAAAGTGTTAAATGCTTTAGTTCTGGATATATCCGATATGCCGGATAGCCGGATATCGGGAAAACTTAAAGAATTCATAAGCACCCAGAAATTAAAAAAAACCGAAGCTATCAATGTTATACCTTCAAATACTATAATATCAAAAGATATAGAAATCCCGTCTGTAGATAAAAAAGAGATACGAGAGATAATTGATTTACAAGCAGGCCGCCATACCCCTTATTCCCGCGATGAAATTATTATGGATTATTCAGAAATAGGGGTATTTCATGAAAGGTACACTAAGATATTGCTGGTTATTGTAAAAAGAGATGTTGTTACAAGGCGGTATGAGATTATTAAACGGGCCGGGTTCAAAACCTATAAAGCCGCTTTATCTGCAGAAGCCATATCTGTATGGACGAGTGGCAAGGTATCGGATATTTCTTCAGCTAAACCCACAGGAGCGGTTCATATCGATAGCCACAGCACGGATTTTACCATAGGTTTTAAGAAAAAAACTTTATATACACGTTCTATTCCTATCGGTGCTCAGGATTTATCCGGAGAAAAGAATGATAAAAAACAGGAGATACTTGAAGAATTAAAAAAATCTTTAGAATCCTATCATTCTGAAAATATAGGCGATGCTCCTTCGAAATTCTTCCTTATCGGCGCATTCGCCGACATACCTAAGATAGAGGCTGAGATAAAAGAGTATATAGGCATCGACGTACAGAGTGTTCGTGATTCGGATATTTTCGATATTGCGCAAGATTGTTTGACTGTCGTTGAAGCTAACAAGGGTGTGTCTTTGACGCCGTTATTGGCAGCTTGTGAGGTTGTGGATAGTCTACAGCTAAACCTTATTCCCGAAGATGTCAAAATGCGGAAGGAGCTTAAACAAAGAGCTAAAGAGACTACAAAACTGGGCATTCTCGCTATGGCAGTACTGATAGTTTTTTGTGTTGTGCTTATTACAAAGCTAATATTCAAAAGGTCTTATTTCGGAAAGCTTAAATCAAGCTATACCGCCGAGAATAAAAGAGCCGAGGAGTTGAAGGAGATTTCGGAAAGGTCTTATATTGTGAAAAGTTTTCTAAAGAAAAAAGGAATAGGCCTGAATATATTAGATACCTTAATAAATTCAGTGCCTGAAGAAGTCTATTTTAATAGTATTAGTTTTAAGCAAGACGGCACAACAATATTTACCGCCACCACAGATACTATGTCTAGAGTATTCTCCTTGGTTACGCAGTTAGAAAATAGTAAAACGTTCAAGGATGTCCGGGTGGATTTTACTAATACCAAGAGGGTTAAGGGTAAGGAAGTAGCGGGCTTTGGCCTAACTTTATCTTTAGAGCAAGATATCGAACTGTTATAGATAGGTAAGTTTATGGCAAATTTTATTACAGCTTTTGTTTCCGGATTATCGGCGAAAGAAAAGAAAGTGCTTTATATAGCTTGTGGATTAGTTTGTTTAGCTATTTTTGACAGGATGATTCTTTTGCCGATTTCGAAAGAATCTCGTATTGTGTCTGAGCAGATAGATTCCAGGACAAACCTAATTAGAAAAAACCTTAAGATACTTAAATATGCCGATAAAATAAAAGAAGAAGAAGATATCTATAAGGATTATTATACCGAAAAAGGATTAACCCAGGAAGAGTTAATAGGCGATTTTTTATCTGAGATAGAACAGATAGCTCAAGATTCAGGTATAACGTTAACCGATATTAACCCGGTTAGTGTAGAAGAAAAAAATGGCTATATAGAATATAATTTAACTATCGAATGCACCGGTAAGATGGACAATTTATTAAACTTTATGTTCGAAGTAGAGGCCGCAGCTAAGCCTATCCGTATTAGTTCCTATGATATTGTCCCCAAAAAAGCACAAAATTATGAAATCGAATCTACAATATCGATAAAAAAGGTTATTATATTGCCCGATGGGGATATGGTTCCTGTTAAGAAAGAAGATGGATTACAAGGGGAAATTACAGAGGAGGAATTAGAATAAATGGCGGTTGTTAGGAAGGCAGATAAAATCATTATGGTTTTTTTATTGTTGCTGGTAGTTTCAGTTCCGGCTTATACATTTTGGTCACAAAATAATTCTGCTGTAAAAATTCTGAAAGAAGCGGAAGCTTTATTTAATGACGGTTTATATAAAGCAGCTATAGACAAATGTAAAGAAGTAATACGCATAGCTCCGCGGCTTTATCCGGCTTATAATATTTTAGGTAATATCCACGGCCAGGAAATTGGAAACGAAGAAGAAGCTATATCGTATTTTGAGAAATCGCTCGCCCTGCAGCCTAAACAGTTAGCATTATATAATAACATAGCTTCGCTTTGTTACAGGCAGGCAAGATTCAACGAAGCCGTTAGTTATCTCAAGAAAGGATTGCGGTATTATCCCGGACAATTCAACCTTAATCTTAACTCAGGGTTAGTCTATTTTTTTCACAAGAAGGAGGCAAAAACGGCTGTGGATTTTTTTAATAAGGCATTAGAAAAAAGGCCCGAAAATGAAAGGTTGTTGTATGTTACCGGGATTGCTTACCTTTTGACAAATAAACCGGAATTATCATTAGAATATGTAACCCGTTTACGCGAGGTTGGAAACGAATATCTGGCAAGCGAGTTAGAAGGTTATATCCGTCCGGATTATGAAGATACTTCTATAGATATGCAGGAAGTTATGCAGAATTATTATTCTAAGCCCCCGCAAAGCAAAACGGTTCCTGCTGAGGAAAAAGCCGAAACAGAAGTAGAGATAAGTAATGAGCCGGAATTAAAGATAGAAGGCCAGGGAAAAGTATGGATAAAACAGCGTTTTGAGAAAAAATAGCACGCCGTTTAATCTTCTGAAATCCGCCAGTTAACCTTGTATACCATTATCTTAGTATTTAACAGAGGATTTTCTTCCTGTATTATTTTTGTAAAATGGTCTAATCCCGAACCGTCTAAATAATAGAGCCGGAACAAGGTTGATTTTAATATATCTTGCGGGCCTACCACACAGCTGAGATTGTTGTCAGGATGAGTTATGAGGAGCACAGAAAGTTTAGTGTCCGGATTATCCAGATATTTAGTTACTAATTTGCCATTTTTTACATATACTATACTTTTAGGAATCCCGGATATACGGCCTTCAAGGTTATTTATACGCGCAGTCATTGTATCAACATTTATTTCTATCTTATCGGTAAAATAGACAGTATTGTCTGATCGGCTGGTTTGATAATATTGTTCGCTTATAAAAGTAGCGCCGCCCGATATAGCCCACATTAAGGCAATATTATCTTTAGTACCTCTTTTAAATATACCTTTTTTTTCTTTAGATAAGAGCCGGCTTTTCAATCTAACATTTCGGACTCTTTCAAAATCCCAGTTTCCCACAAAATATACTCCGACTGCGCTGTCGATTAAATCTTTATATACTATGCAGTAAGAAGCAGGCGGCTTACATTTTATTAAGGGCATGAATTTTTCTATCTGGCTGTTTGTAAGGTAAGGCGACAGTATTTGTTGTATAGCTTCGCTGTCCCGGGGTAAGATTTTCTCTATTATATCTACAGATTCGGTTACACTGGTGCCATTATTAATTAAGAATTCTGCTGCTTGGTTGCCACTACAATTCAGCATCTTTAATATGCTCAAGGCTTCTTTTTCTTCGCCGGCCGTAAAGAAACGCGCTACCCAATAGGCCTGGGGAGTATTAAGTGTAGCGCCATCAAAAGTAACTCTTCTCTTTGATATTGCTTTGATGAAATGTCCGGGAGGCCACCATGTAGTAACTATACTGTTTTCCGGCGTTTTTTCATTTATCTGGGCTAAAGCCTTTTGCCAGACTTCGTTGAAAACAGGATTCTGCCTAAGGGCATTTACGTGGCCGTATATAAACGCCGAGGCCAGCAAAGATGACAGGAGAATATAAGTTATCGATTTTGCATAGATTTTCTTATTTTTAAAAAACTGGCTTAAAGCATTTAGCAGGCTTTGTTTTATCCTATCCAGCCCTGCGGCAAAACATACAGCAGCCGGCACAAGCAGAAAAATAATAAAGCGTTGGGCGCTTAATGCTATAATGATACCTGCTACAGAGAAGCTTAATATAGCGAGCCTGTATTTGGGTTTTATTCTTTTAACTTTTCTGGTAAATAGAAGGCCTAATGCCCCTATAATACTTACACCGACAAATATGTAACCGCCTAAAATATGGCTCAATTTCTGGAATGAAGGAGTTTTTAGTTCGCCTACGGTTATAAAGATGTCCGGCCAGTAGCCTATAACGCCTTTAAACCCAAAAAAGATATTTAATATATCTTTTATTGAGTCAATAAGTCCTCGCGGAGTCAGCAACAGCAGGCAGAATACGGTAAGGCTGATTAAATATACTGACATTTTTTTTATTGTAACCCAGCAATTATTTTTCCGTATTAGCTGGATAAATATGGCCGCGATGAAATAAGCTGTAATTATCAAAGGCAGGAATATCCATCCTTGCCAGAATAACGAGTATATACTGGTTGCTAAACTCAGACAGAATATCCAGAAATAGGATGATTTTGCGTATCGAAAAGAATTCATCAGGAACAGTATAGCTATAAGCGGAAAGATTATATTATAAGGGTCGGTGTCATACCATCCGAAAGAACTTCGTTGTATAAACATCGGTGAAAGGCTAAAAAAAACGCCGCTGATAAAGATAACGAACCGGGATATTTTTAGTTTAAAACAGACCAGGATAAATAATAATACCGCCGCAGCATACAGCAATAACGGAACTGTTGCTAATGCCGGTATGATTTCAGCATCAGGGGTGAATAACTTGATAAATTTATACAGCAGAAATCCTGTATAAGGGTGAACTTCTATCTTTCGCCAATGTCCGTTTGGTGCCAGCATCAATTCGTTGAAATATTTACCGTTTTTAAATTCCGAAGCATACCCGCCTTCGGAGATTAATTCTTCTGTAAGCCGCAGGTAATAGTATGAGTCGGCACCCAGTAAATAAACCTGGTTATCTTTACGCAGGGATTCTTTAGCTTTTTGCTTTATGAGTTTATCAAATCTGCCTGTTTGTTGCTGTCTGATCTGGTCAAATTTTTCCCGGATAAGTTCTTGTTTTTTTCTTTCAGGCAGGAGCGGATAAGAATGCTCTATTTGCTGGCTGATGTATTTTTTCGTGTTTATGTAGTATATTGCCTTGTATGTACTTAGCGCTTTACGGTAGGAGTTTATGGTTACCGGGTATAACCTGAAAAAAGTTCCGATTATGATTATAACTGCTGCCAGGATAAAACCGTATAGATGTTTATAAGAAGGCTGAAAGTTTCTTGTTGCCATTATTTAACGCGAACTATTTTAAGGGAAGGTCCCCTTCTTTAAATTTGTTAAGTATAAATTGTAAGGTATCGGATGTTTCTTCGGGCACAGGGTAGTTAGGCTGTACGCCTTCTGTTCCCAGTTTAGTGCCGTCAGCTAAGTAGGCGAAACCAGTTATAAGAGTTAACATCGAGCCGTCATCAAAATCAAAAGCGTGTTTTAAAAAGGTAAACCCGGCAGACTTTTCTTTTCCGCAAATTAAAGCCCTGTCGTATTCTTTAAAGGTAGCCGCTAATAATTCAGACGCTGAACCGGACCCTTTATTTATGAGTACAGCCAGCCGCCCTTGATACCGAATTTCTGATTCTGGCGCTGTGAGTGCGGCGACGATTTTTTTGCGTTTCTTGTAATAAAAGAGTTTTGTTTCCGGCTTTAAAAATATTCCCGATAATTCATGTACTGCCAGAGGCGGGCCTCCGGGATTGCCCCTTAAATCCAGTATTAACAGCTCGATTTTGTCGTTTAAAAAATCCGAGATATACCGTTTTAGGTCTTCAGCAGTCTTTTTATTGAACTTCTCGATTCTCAGGCAGAATACATGAGGTATTTCGGTAGGAAGGCCAGAAACAGTCTCTTTGAAGAATTTCTTGCATTCCACTTTATATTGAGTTGTCTTTTCTACCGGAGGATGGAAAACCTCTAGATTTACTATAGAGCCTAGAGGCGGGTGCAGCGACTTGTGCAATTCGTCTTCGCTTAAACTTGCTATCTTTATTCCGTCGATTTTTAAAATTATATCGCCTGTCCTTATGCCCTTTTCATATGTGTCCGACCTTATTTCTATATCTTCTATGAGGTAGCCTTTTGGGATTTTACTGCCCGTTATTCCTATGCCTTCCGCGTATCCATATACTTTTTTTGAGTATTCTTTAGCTTCTTTAGGAGGTATGAAACTGGAGAATTCGTCGTCAGAGTTTTTGAGGTTCTCAACCATAAGGCCTGCACCTATATAAGCTATCCGGTCTATTTTATGGTGTGTTGGAGGCAGTTTACTTAAGACCGACTTTTTATATTTTTCTATATAAATATTATAAACCTGTTTGGATACCGGCTGATAGTAATTCTGGTTCATAGTCTTGTATACTTTTTCTAAGAAATCGAGGTAAGGCTGGTAATGTTCAGGATAAGCGCTGTTTTCTTTTTCTAATTTTCCTGAAACTCCCAAGCTGGGCAGAAGAAGGGCTGAGACAAAAATAAGCAAAAATATATAATTTAAGGTTTTCTTTTCCACTTGGAAAAGTATAACATCGGTATCTGGCTTTCGCAAGAGTTTAAAATCACCCCGGATTCAGGCAGCCTTAAACGCGGAAATTAATAAATGCTTGGTAAATAAGGAGTTATACTGCATAGCTTTTGATTCTAAGATATAATATTGTAATGATAGTGATTACGGCTGCAAAAGTTAATGTGCCCGGTGAGTAAAATATAGCAGCCAGGCCGAAAAATAAGCCCGAGAGTATAAAACCATTACTTTCGAGCAGGTGCTGCAGCCTGTTTCTTGCTTTCGGAAGATGAGAGTGCGGTATTATCAGCCTTAAGGAAGAATAAATACTTATTATAGCTGCTATAACACATATCAGGGCTCCTGTTTTAGCGGCAAGCGGATGGTTATTAACCCATAGGCTGAAATCTTTTCCGGCCGATCTAAAAAAGAGGTTGGCTAATAATAAGATAAGTGCAAGGCTGTATAATAGGCTTCTGGTTTTGTTTAAAGAAACTAATCTTTGTGGCGGGTTTACTGCTACTAATATGAGCTTTGTTATTAGCAGGCATAGAATATGAATTATAATAGAGAATTGTACTGTTTTTTCCCAGATGTAAGTTAACCCTGTGCTTACTTCATCCGGCCCAGCTGCCTTTTTCTGGCTGATTGTTAATATTTCTATTATTAAATCTGCAAGCCTGCCTTGAACTGACCTATCGGGGTCTATGTAATTTAATTTACTGCGTATAGCTTCAGGCAGGTTGAAATAATCTATATCCGTAGTTTTAAGTATATTTTTTACTAAGTCCGGATACCCGGCCAATATGTTATCTTCATTTTCCGGTATCTTCTTATCCGCCATAAAGTTAGGAACAAATAGAGTCGGTTCAAAAAGCAGCCGCTTCTTGCCTGTTTCTAAATAAAGGCAAGCATGCAGCTCATCGGCGCGCAGTTCATTTATGGCAAAAGGGGAATTAAAATATCCTATTATAAATACAGGATTTAACTCCAAGTATTTCAGATAGATAAAACTGAACGTCGATAATACGTCGCAGTCACAGAGCAGCCTGCCTTTTGTTTCTATAGCCTTTTTTAGCATAGAGTTCCAGGTTTTTCCCGGTTTTAAGATTATCTCTTGTTTTCCTGCCTGATATCCAAAATAGGCATTAAGTATCGCAGCTGTACTCGCCAGCTTGACAAATTCAGGTTTATCCTTTACCGTTATGAGAAAATCAAGTATTTGCGCAGGTATCGATTCGAATTCTTTCTCCAGCCACTCGTTTATTTGAGGGTTAAAAGATATTTTTGCTGGCTTGCCGGTTCTCGCTATTTTATATTCTATATTACGTTTATTAGTATCGGTAAGGGCTTTGATTATGCCGTTTTTGCTGATAATAATATTTCCTTTGTTCAGGGTTTGCGGCGAAACGGCTCCTGATAGAAGAAGGGGGAGTTGATAGCCTGTATTTTTGGTTAAAGCCGGCAGTCCGGCATTTACAGTAATATATTCAGAATTTAAATCCGGGTTACGCTCTTTATTAATATCTGAAGCTGGCAGAAGGTGTAAGCCTTTTGATTGTGTGAACCGGCCATCTTTTAATTTATCATAGAAAGCGGCTATGAAGATGTCACCGGTCCGGCCGTTACGGAGAGTAGCCATAGCGGGGATTTTATCTTTTTTGTTTTCTGGTTTTTCCGGTATTCTGGGGGTATCGGGCCGGCCAAAAGGATGGAACCCTTTAGTCGCAGGTATAAATTCTTCGCCAAAGGCTTCATTTTGTTCGGGTAATGCTGATATTGCTAATAAATCATCCTTACCTTTAAAATGCTGGTTATTAGATTCTTTTGCACTGTCAATCCTGCTATCCAGATGCGGCGGAGTATTAGTATAATCTTCGGAGCCGATTTTTCGTAAGAAGTCCATATGTTTATCGTAGGTTTTAAGGCTGGTCTTTTTATCGTTTTCGGATAATTTTTGTTTCTGTAGCTCAGCTTTTGTGAAGCTATCCTCTATATTAAATATATCAGGTAAAAAGGCTATACCGGCTGCAATCGCCAGGACGGTTAGCACAAAAACAAAGATGAATATTAATTTGTTCTTAGGCGGGGTCTTCTTTTGTGGGGCTTTATTCTTTTTTGCGGTTGAGCCGGATTTAAAGATATCTAAATTAATAAGGATATATATAATAGCAAAGAAGAATATAAGAGAACCAGAAAATATGGCAATTATAAGTTTCATCTTCGTTAAAATTATACCAGAACTTGTGGACAAATTCCATTTTACTATGGTAAAGTATAAAAAAGCGTAATTTCTGCCGGTTTTCTATATAATACGGTATGTATAAAATTATTTGTTTTGCCATTTTTTGTATATTATCAGTTAATCTGTCGGTTTTTTCTTCTTCTCAGGAAGTAGCTTTTAAGTATAATGAGGCAGGATTAGAAAAACTAAAAAATAATGACTACAAAGGGGCGATCGAAGATTTTAAAGCTGCCCATTCCTATTTTCCTTCCGATGGCCGCATAAGCAAGAATCTTGCTGCAGCTTATAATAATTACGGCTTTTTTCTCATGGGCCAGGGGCAGTTAAGGAAGGCAATAGAACAGTTCCAGGCAGCTTTTTATTATGATAGAGATAATAAATATGCTTTGTATAATCTGGGACAGGCATATTATAAATTGCAAGATATAGACAGGTCCCGAGAATATCTTGAGAAAGCTTATGAAAAAGATTCTAACCTAAAAGGGCTTAAAGGCTTATTAAAAAAAGTCCGGAGGGAATCTCTTGTAGAAGACGAATTCGAGACAACAGAGACTGCTCATTTTATTATTGCGGCATCCGGAGATGTGGCGATAGACAAATTTTCTTATATAAAGGTATATTTAGAAGAGGCATACGGTAGAGTAGGCAGGCTTTTAAGCTGCTATCCTGAAAGTAAAACCGGCGTAATATTGTATTCTGAAGAGGATTACCGTAATCTTTTGGAAGGCCGGCCTCCCTGGACTATGGGTATATTCGACGGCAAGATACGCATACCGCTTCACAAATATAAATATACCAATGAGGATGTCATAAGGATTATTTATCATGAATATGCCCATGTTTTAGTCTTTGATATTACCGGCGGTAATTGTCCGCGCTGGTTAAGCGAAGGCATAGCCAGTAAGGCCGAAGATTTAGCCGGCCGTAAAGATGAGGATATGATAAGAAGGTATCTTGTAGAATTTGAGTTAATCCCTTTAGATAAACTTCCCCGTGACTTTTCGAAAGTAGATGATGCCGAAACCGCTACCTGGATTTATATAGAGTCCTATCTTTTAGTAGATTATATATTTGCACGGCAAGGCCCAGAAGGTATGAAAAAGATATTAGAGTCTCACGGCGCAGGCAGGAGTATAGGGCAGGCTTTAGCTGATACTTTTGGAGAAAGCCTCAAACAGTTTGAGAAGAACTGGCAAAACTATATTTCCGCAGAGTTTAATCTCGACGGGTGATTGTGAAGCTGATATTAGGTTGTTCAAATAATTTTTATTGTCCGAATATCCTATCCCAAAAACTTTGAGGTTCTTCTGTTGTCGGAGAATTTTCTTGTGTTTCGCCGGTTTCTATATAGCCTGTTTCGGGTTTATCCTTATTCTTTGATTCGTGTATTACCCCGGCTTCTTTTAATTTTCTAATCAGGTTAGATTTATAAACCTCAACTTTTTCTCCGGCTGCCCCTTTCTGCTGCATATCTACGATTTGCAGGGCAAAATACAGAGGTAGAGGCTGGTTTTCCGGCGCGTCATAGAATACATCTAAAGTTGGCAGATAATCTATTATAGGTTTAGTGGTATCTATTACCGGAGTATTTGCTATTACCGAAGATTCGTGAGTAGCTCTTAAGATCAACACTTTTATCTTTATTTTAAGCGGTTCTTCGATATCAAGGCCTTCAATATAATTCCAGTCTTCTCCGTCGATGAATTTATAAGATTTAGATTCCCCATAGAAACATATCGGCGAAAATGATATTAAGAAGAAAAATAGGCTGAGAATAAGTCGTTGTCTTTTTTTCATGTCTGATTCTCCTTTTTGATATAGTAGGTATATATTATTTTTTCCTAGCGTATTTTGTCTTGATAATAGTTCCGAGAACTTTAGCACCGTCTTCTAATTTTTTAACGTTGCTTGTTCCGTCAATCCTTTGTCTATAAGTTATGGGTATCTCGTCCATTTTTAGGCCTAAACCCGCTGCCTTTACTACTATTTCTGCTTCGTATCCAAAATGGTCTGTTTTTAGGTCTAGCAGCTTAAGCGCTTTTGTCTTAAAAGCTTTGAATCCAGCCATTATGTCATATACCCGATGGGAGGATGCGATGGATGTGGCTATGGACATTACCCAGTTGCCAAACCGATTTATCTTTGAAAGCGAACCTTTTTCAATCTTTCCGTCTTTAAAACGAGATCCGAGCACGATATCATTACCTTTCTTTAGGCTCTCTATCATACGGGGTATATCATACGGTTGAAATTGCAGGTCAGCATCTATCTGAACTACATAATCGTTAGTAATATAGGGTATAGCCTTTCTGAAAGCCTTTCCTTTGCCAGCATTAGGGCTGTATGAAATAACTTTTATATTTAGCCTTTCTGCTACTTCTTTTGTGTTGTCAGTTGATCCATCGTCTACTACGATGATTTCTAAGCCGTAGTTTTTCAATATATTACGCATAGTCCCTATTGTTTTTGGCAAGTTTTTGGCTTCATTGTAGGCCGGGATAATAATACTTAATTTATCAGCCATATACTTAAATTATAATAATAGGGCGAAAAGTCAAGATTTTATTTGTTTGATTCCGGTTTGTTATTTATGCTGTTTAGCATATAGTAAATTGGAACAGAGGGCAAAAAAGGGTAAAATATAATTGTTAAACTGTTTCAGATATGTTTTAATACATATAAGTAATAGTTATCATCTATAGATGCTTTAAGCGGGATTATATTGAAACTAGCCTATTATGTCTGTGTGGCGTAAGTTAAAGCATATGAGTAACAAAAACAGGATATTGAGAAAAAGCCGCTATATAGTTTGTCCTCTTTTTCTATGCATAGTTTTTTTCTTCTTAGGGGTTATAGGCATAGATTCGCATACCAACATTATTGAGATGGACACAGTCCATTATCTAAAGGGAGCTTCGGAAATAAACAACTTGTCTTTTTTAGGATTCCTCAAGGCCTGCTTCAAGGGAGAATATAAA
>CAZBZJ010000005.1:0-4782 GCA_964496355.1 uncultured Planctomycetia bacterium
GGTGGCATTGAACCACCGTCAGCTTCAGTCGGTAATGACCACCGATTGAAACCGGCGGCTTTCTCTAACGGGGTAAAAGATGAACAGCGAAAATTTATTCATATAACAGCGCCGGAATACAGTAATTGGATAGATTCCCTTAAAGAAGAATTTGCTGCCGGGTGCGGGAAAACATTAAACCGGGAAAATATTTTAAAGGGCAATATACTGCATTCGATACTTGCGAATATATTCAACTGTTACAATCAAGATATCCAGGATACGGTCAACAATTCAATCAAGCATGTAAAAGCAGATTATCCGTTCGTATCAAACTTTGAACCATACAAGGATAAAGTGCTTTCGCTTATAAAGAAAAAGGAGGCCGAACAGGTGTTTTTTGTCCCTGACGGTAAAGTGTTTTGTGAATACGAAGTAGTCAATAGGTTCGGAGACTCCAAACGTTTAGACAGGTTGATTGTAAAAAAAAGCCTGGCCTGGGTAATAGATTATAAGCTTTCAAAAACAAATATAGATTCTTACAAAATACAAATGGAAGAATACCGGAGTATCATTAAAGACATATATCCAAAGAAACAGGTTTCGGGATCTTTAGTCTATTTAGATAGTTTAAAAATCGATAAAGTGTATGGATAGAGCAGTTACATACAACCTGAACGATAATTTCATAGACAGGCTCGCCGGTTATTTATATGCCGAATCTACACGGCACAATATCCCCCTAAATAAAACCGCCTGTGTATTCGGCGGGAAACGGCCGGGGCTCTTTCTTAAGCGCCAACTTGCGAAACGCTTACAAAAAGGTTTTTGCAGCCCGGCAATATTTTCGCTGGATGAATTCACCGGATACATCGTAGATAAGAACCATCCCCCTGCCAAAGTAAACCGTTTAGATGCCTGTTATTGCCTCTACCAAATAACAAAAAAGGTATCACCGCACATCATCCCTCATAAAGGTTCTTTCGGAGATTTTTTAGGCTGGGGTAAAGAAATAATATCTTTTATAGAACAAGTTGACTTAGAGTTAATCGAGGATAAGGTTTTACGAAACGTGGAAAAAAGTGCGGCTATCGGATATGACGTGCCCGATAATATTAACCGCTTACTACAATATATAATCACCCTGCGAACCGGGTTGCACCGGGATTTACAGTCAAAACGACTTTATTCCCGCGGGTTGATTTATGCAAAAGCTGCCGAAAAAATCGATAATATAAATTTTGACGAGTTTGAGTCTATATATTTCGCTAACTTGTTTTATTTGAATAATTCCGAGACCAAAATCGTCAAGTCCCTCTGCAAAAAAGGCAAAGCGAAATTTGTTTTTCAAGGCCATCCGGATGAATGGGCTGTATTGAAAACTAACTTTAAAAAGTTGAAGCTTTCTATACCTGAACCTCCTTTTAAAAAACCCGGCTATAAAACTAACATATACCGGGCGGATGATATGCATTCTCAGGTAGGGATAGTCCGCCATATACTGAATAAAATCACCGATAAAAACAACACAGTCATAGTAACACCCCGCCCGGAAGTCATCATACCGTTAATATCGGAAATATCTCATCTTTTAGGTGAATTTAATGTCTCGGTCGGATATCCGGTAACCCGAAGTAGCGTATATACCTTATTTAATTTGTTATATAAGGTTAACGAAAGCACTCAGGATGATAAATTGTATTCCAAAGATTATCTCAGCCTTCTTAAACATCCTTTGATAAAAAATCTGCGTATTATAGAATCAGCGGATTATACCCGGATATTAGTACATAAAATAGAGGAACTCCTTACGGGAATTGTTGAAAACCCGATTGGAGGCAGCCTTTTTGTCCGGTTAAAGGACATAGAAAGCCAAGACCTTCTATATGCCCAATCCCGCAGCGCCGTTAAACAGCTGGGCGTAGATTTGCCGGTATCCGACCTTAAATATATAATCCGGCAAGTACATAAATTGTTATTCGGCAATTGGGAACGGCTTTCGGATTTAACCGGCTTTGCCAACGCCGTATATACGCTCTGCGATGCCCTTGTAGAGAAAAGCATGCTGCACAAATTTTTATTCAACCTTAAAGTGATAGGCCAGATATATACGATATGCGACCGGATTAAAGGCTGCCAAATCGCAAAGGTTAACTTTTCTAAACGGCAGATCTGGAGAATGTTTATGGAAGAACTTCAATCGGCTATGATTGCTTTTACCGGCTCCCCGGTAAGGGGAACACAGATATTAGGCCTTTTCGAGACCCGCTCCCTAACTTTCAAGAATGTTATTATAATGGATGTTAACGAATCTATCCTGCCTAAGCTTAAGATATATGAACCCTTAATTCCCAGAGAAGTCATGCTGGGGTTAGGATTAAAACGGCTTGAACACGAAGAAGAAATTCAACGCTACCATTTCCTGCGCCTTTTATCCGGAGCCAGCGATGTGCACCTTATATACGAAGAAAACTTCGAGCATGAAAAAAGCCGGTTTATAGAGGAAATCTTATGGCAGCAGCAGAAAGAATCGAAAAAAATGCAATCTTTAATACCGCCCCGGCCAAGCTTTCAACTTAAGATCGCAACTAAATCGGGCAGTATCGAAAAAAAACCGCCGATGATAGAATATTTAAAAAAATGCACCTATTCCGCCAGCCGTATAAATGTTTATCTTAAGTGCCCCTTACAATTTTATTTCCGGTACGTATTAGGATTAAATGAAACCGAGGACCTGCTCGAAAACCCTCGAAGCTCACAGATCGGCACTTTCATACACGAACTTTTAGAATATACGTTTAACCGCTACCTGAACAAGAAACCTGAGATAAACAAGAGTTTCCGGGAATTCTTTTTTTCAGCATTAGATGCTAAATTTAAAGCCGAGATCGAACCAAGAATGCGGTCGGATTCGGTATTATTAAAAGAGATAATATCAACACGCCTGAAACGCTTCCTGAACCAGGAAAAAGAACGTGATGTCAAAAAGATACTGGCTTTAGAATCGGAAGGTGCCGGCAAAATAGAATTTAAAGAAATGCCAATCAATTTTAAGTACACAGTCGACCGGATAGATAAACTCAACAATGGCGATATCTTAATTATCGACTACAAAACCGGCGGTTCTAACTATGCGCCTAAAGCATATAAGCAGTTATCTAAGACAGCTCATAATATCGAATCCATAAGAAAGAATATCCGTTCGTTTCAACTGCCGCTATACTGCCATTTCATTGCTAAAAAGTTTCCCGATACATATATAAATGCCGAATTATATAATGTGCGTCAATTAACCCATAATAGGTTTATAAGCGATGCGGATAGAAATAAAACGCGGGAAATAATGGATATCTGTATGAACAGCCTGGAATTTGTACTTTCTCATATATTTGATATTAACACCCCTTTCGAACCATTAAAAAACGAACGGCATTGCCTGAACTGCCCGTTCCACCAAAACTTATGCATATAAATGTTACCTGATAGAAAAGGAGGCAAAAATGATAAACGCGGTTCTGAATGACGTTATGTGCGAACATCCCATCAAGATTAAAGAAAGCATAAATGTAGGGAGGGCAGCACATCTATTGTTTCGTTACCGGATAAACGGTATATTGATAGTAAGCGATACCGATGAAGATAAACTTATCGGTATATTTACGACTACAGATTTGTTGAACCTTTTAGACAAAGCTTTAGCCAATAAAGCAAAACGCATTAAAAAATTAGAAACTTTAGCACAGATGCCTGTAGGTAAAGTTTGTAGTAAAAAAGTTGTATCAATGCAAAAAGACGATAAAATAACTAAGGCAATAGCTATGATGCATAAGAAAAAAATCCATACAATACCGGTATACGAAGACGGTAAGATTGCCGGAGTGGTCGGAAAACACGATATTTTAAATATTTCGTTAAATTATTACTGATGAGAAATATGAACAAAACTATTCTGGTGAGTGTTATTATACTGATTGCCGCAGGCAGTGCGGTTTTTTACTGGCATATGAATTATTACCAGCGCAGGATTGAAGTATTAAATACGATAATTGAACGGTTAAGTGCCGAATCCCGGATAGCTCAGGTTATGGTTACTGAGTCTGGTAAGGATAAAAATACCGGTGAAATCCTGACTACTATAAAATTTTTGGAATATGATGCAGGACAAAAACCTCTGAAACCTAAATATTTCACCTTTTCCGGCAATATAATTCAGTTTCAGTCGTTGGTTATACGGTTTAAGGATATACATATTAAGAATGCCGGCCGACTGAAGAATAAAAGTGCCTATATCTTCTGGAAAGTATTCTCATTAAGAGGTGACGAAACTGAAGAATATGTAATAAATCCTATAAGCCAGATTCCTACAGGATATAAAATCAAGGGTATGGAGTCTGAGTTTGAGAAAAAACTCTGGGAAAAGTTCTGGAATTACGCGTTAAATAACACAGAATCCGATAAAGTGGGCGTAAAAAACGCCCAGATAGAAGCTCCGGGAACAAAATTCGTTCCCGGTACGCTTTATATTATAAAAATTGAACATGACGGCGGGATGCGTATTGATACTGAGCCTGTACCGGAAATTTTTAAAGGTGAATTTATTCCGGCGTAAAGAATGTATTTTAAGAAAATCTTAAATCTACTATTAATAGTTTTGCTCTCATTTTCCCTTACCGGATGCGCTGTTGCCAAATTTGCCGGCGGTACAACCGTGTTTATATCCAAAGGCGTTTTTACTACACTTAAAACTGCCGGTAAAGCGGTTGGTTCCGGAAGCCGGGCCTTAATAAACCTGATTCCGGGCAC
>CAZBZJ010000005.1:4792-7090 GCA_964496355.1 uncultured Planctomycetia bacterium
CCCTTACAGAAACACCGCAACCAGTATTTTGTTAACGTAGTCCTAAACCGGAAATTAAAAGCACGGTTTCTGCTCGATACCGGATGCGCAAACACCCAGGTATCCTCACAAATCGTAAAGCGGCTGGGTATTAAAACCGATGATTCAGCGGCTGTTATCTGTAAAATTGCCGGCGGCCACGCTATAAAAGCACGCTTAATTGAGTTAGATCAGATACAGCTGGCAAATGTAAAAGCTTATAAAATAAAAGCGGTCGTGCTTGAAAAAGAGACAAGCATAAGTTACGATGGATTACTCGGAATGTCTTTTCTAAACCGGTTTATATTCAAAATTGATACCCGCAAAGACTTGTTAATACTGGAACGTAAGCCGTAACCAATATCTTCTGAAGATTTGCTGCCACATAACCGTCATTTTATGCTATAATAAACGCCAACGTACTTATACAAACAGGAGGAAAGATGAATTTAACCGTAAGAATAACAGAAAAATCCGGCTCGGTTTTTTTTATAAAACCGGTTGGTTCTATCGATTCGTCGACTTATACATTACTGCAAGATAAGATCAACGAAACTCTGGAAAACAACCCTAAAGTGATAGTCTTAAATATGAAAGAGGTGACCTATATAAGCAGTATGGGCGTTGGCGTTATTTTAAAAGCCGAAAAAGACCTGCAAAACCGCGGTTCCGCTTTAATCATGGCAAATTTACAACACCGGATAAAGAAAGTCTTTGATATTATAAATGCGCTGCCTGAAGAACGTATTTTTTCCAGCATAGAGGAACTAGACCGGTATCTTTCTAAAATCCAGCAGGATAATACATAGATAGGCTAAAACAGAAGCAGAACGGACAGGCTTTTATGAAACTTGATTATAATCGGCACTTCACCTTAGACAAAATACCATCTTTTTTAAATGCGGTATTGGATAAAATTTCTCATGCCGTGCCAGAAAATATACTTTTTGATTTAAAACTTTCTATTGAAGAGGCCTTGATAAACGCTGTAAAACATGGAAATAAGCTGAATGAGGCAAAAAAAATAAGTTTGCAAATAAATCTTAAATCCGATAAAATCGAAGTCTATATAAAAGACGAAGGCAAAGGTTTCGATTATGAGAATATACCTTCACCTGTAACAAAAGCCAATATAAAAAAAGCATCCGGCCGGGGCGTCTTTCTAATGCGGCGATTTATGGATAAAGTCGAATTTCTCGATAGAGGAAGCATGGTAAAAATGATAAAATATTTTGATAATTCCAGAAATCCGCAGAAAAGGAGTTGCTAATGAAAATAACCGAAGACCAGAAAAACGGGACACTTATAAGCCGGATCGAGGGCGAAATTAATATTAACAGCTCCCCGGATTTACGTAAGGCTTTTGACGGCTATATCCGCAGAAAAATCGGTAAGATTGTGGTTGATTTTTCGCAAGTTACTTATGTTGACAGTTCCGGGCTGGCTACTTTAGTAGAACTTTTTCAGCGGTTAAAAAAAATTAACGGTAAATTAAGAATATGCAGCCTTTCACAAAAAGTAAAGAATGTCTTTGAAATTACCCGCTTAGCCGGGCTTTTCCAGATTTATAATACCGCAGACGAAGCGGTAAAAGACTTTTAATATGGTTTCTGTTATCGGCAGCTATATAATCGCGGTTTATCGGGGGGTTGTGGGTGTAATAGGCCTATTTGTTGATATACTGTACTGGATATTTATAGGCCCTTTTAAAGGTAAACTGGCACACCGGCAGAATATATTCGACCAGATGGTTTTTGTCGGAGTCAAATCGGCTGTCATTGTCTTTTTTGTTACAATATTTACCGGCATAGTAATGGCTATGCAAACCGCATACCAGCTGGAGAAAATGGGTGCGGTTATTTATGTAGCTTCGCTGGTCGCAATTTCGTTATGCCGGGAACTCAGCCCGGTCCTTACAGCGCTGGTCGTTGCCGGCAGGGCAGGATCCGCAATCGCAGCCGAATTAGGCACTATGAAAGTCTCCGAACAGATAGAGGCTTTAGATACCATGGCGATTAACCCTACCCGGTTTCTGGCTGTACCCAAATTTCTTGCTTTGTTTTTTATGCTGCCGTGTTTGACTGTACTGGGAGACTTTTCCGGAATTCTCGGCGGGTTTATAGTAGGAACCGGCAGCCTTAATATAAATCCCGACCTCTATATACAAACCACATTTAAATACCTTGAGTTAAAAGATATTTATACCGGTTTAATAAAGTCTGGAGTGTTCGCGGTGATAATAGCCCTAATTGGATGTTTTGAAGGCTTGAATACACGCGG
>CAZBZJ010000005.1:7100-18846 GCA_964496355.1 uncultured Planctomycetia bacterium
AGGAGCCGAAGGTGTAGGAAGAGCTACTACCCGAAGTGTGGTAATAAGTTTTATATTAATAATCTTAGCGGATTGTGTTTTAACCGCAATCTTTTATTTTTCGGGAAAATGAGCGAATTTGGATCAAAAGAAGTCATTATCAGTTTAAAAAACGTCAAGAAATCATTCGGCGGCATAACGGTAATCGATGATGTAAGCTTAGATATCTACCGGGGTGAGACTTTTGTAATCATGGGCTGTTCGGGGTCCGGGAAAAGTACTCTCTTGCGTTTAATGACCGGGGCATTGACTGCAACTGCAGGAAATGTTTTTATTAAAGGCAACGATATAACTAAACTATCGCCATCACAATTGGACGAAGTCAAAAAATCTTTCGGGATGCTTTTTCAATACTCGGCATTGCTGGACTCTTTGAGCGTAGAAGAAAACGTATCCGTTCCTTTACGTGAACACACCCGTTTAGCCGACGATATAATCAATATTATCGTAAAAATGAAACTTTCGCTGGTCGGCTTACGCGGGTTCGAGGGCTATTTTCCTTCGGAAATATCCGGCGGCATGCGCAAACGGGTTGGCCTGGCACGCGCTATTGCTTTAGACCCGGATATTGTTTTTTATGATGAGCCTACTTCCGGATTAGACCCGGTAGTAGGAGCCGTGACCGATAAGTTAATCAAAGATTTAAGCGAAAAGTTACTTATAACCTCTGTGGTGGTAACCCATGATATGCAGAGTGTTTTTAAGATCGCCGACCGTATAGCAATGGTACATAAAGGCAAATTAACGCAGGTCGGCACAAAAGACGAAATACAGAATTCCGATAATCCATACGTAAAACAGTTTATCCACGGCAGTTTTACCGGGCCTATAGATTTTTTCCGTGAAGATATAGGGATTGAAGAAAGCCTAAATATATAGAAGGCGTCATGGATAAAGTATTGCGGAATGTCTTGATTTTCGGAAGATCCGGGAAAGATTACAGAGATATTTAATCTTTGTAATCTATTAATAATCTTTGTAAGCAGGTATAAACTAAATTATAACTGCTGTTTCTACCAAAGGGGAATTATGAGAAAATACAGTAATGAATTTAAAGCCGGCTTGTTTTTTATTATAGCTGTTTTGGGATTTTTCTATCTAATGTACAGTACGGGCAAACTCGACGTCCAGCAGGAAGGATACACCATACAGGTTATATTCGAGGAAGTCGCCGGATTAGAGAAAAAAGCTCCGGTTATGCTTAACGGTTTGGAAGTCGGAAAAGTAGATAATGTCGACGTTATCTACGAGAACAATACGACCGAGATTGTGCTAACCTTATGGCTCAGGCACGACGCTAAAATACGTGAAAATGCCGCAGCCTCGATAAAGACTTTAGGCCTTATGGGCGAGAAATATATCCAGATATCATCAGTCAAAGGCGATAAATTCTTAGAACCCGGCGCTACGATAAACGGCAAGCCTTATACCGATATGGATGTCTTAATCGACCGGGCTAACGATATATCGAAGGATATCCAGGGGTTAGTAGGTAACGTTAACACACTTACCGATGAAGTAAAAAAACTGGCTACCACCCTGAATTTTACTGTAGAAAACAACCAGGATAGAATAACCCATCTGATTACCAACCTGGAATCTACCTCTAAGAATATGGAAGAATTCAGCACTGACATAAAGAATCATCCCTGGAAGCTTTTGTTTAAGACTAAAGAAAAATAAAATATTACTATAACTGAGGAGGAAAGTATGAAAAAAATGATTTTATTTTGCGTTTTAATTATGATTTTCTCTCCCTGTCTATATGCCCAGGCAGCTAAAATCGTTAAGGTAGAAGGCGAAGTTGTAATTCGCCAAAACGCCGGAGCCGATTGGATACCTGCAGAATTTAATATGTACCTCGGCGAATCCGCGCAGATAAAGACCGGCAACAATGCCGAATGCCTGGTAGCTTTTGACGAAGAGCTGGAGAACGTTCTTCAGATAAAAGAAAATTCTCTGATAGAAATCGAAAAGCTTCTTCCCGGTAAAGTATACCTTCCCCGGGGCCGGGTTTTTTCCCTGATCGACAATATTGAAAAAATACAGGATTTTGAAGTCAGGACGCCAACGGCTATTGCCGGCGTACGCGGTACCGGTAAATCGGTAGAATCCGGTAAAAACGGTACTGTAATCAAATGTTTTAATGGAACTGTAGTTGTATGGGGTATCGACGAAAACGGCAATAAATCCAGTACTACAGGCCTGGCAAGCGGATTTGGTATTGAGGTCAATATCGACGGGTTCCTAAGTGAAGTTTTTGAACTTACCGGCGAAGATTACAGTCAATGGCAGGAGTTCAAGGATGCTCTTGAAAAAATTATATCCCAAACTATATTAGACAGCCTGCAGGAAGGCGGAAAATCCGGTTCTCTCAAAGAATTAGACAAAGAACAATGGCAGGATCTTCGTGACCGGGCATTTGAAGGTTTACGCCGCAGCCAAGAAAGTCGCAGTAGCCAAAGCGATAATAACGGCGGTGAGGGCCGGCTAACAAATGAAAGTCCGGGCGGCGAATAATAAAATAAGTCTATATTTGTTTAAACGAAAAGGAGTTTAAGATGAAAATTTATGTGAAAAGCGTACTTGCTTGCTTTTTGCTTGCGCTATTCTTTACGCATAATTCTGGTATTGCGGCCGGAGTCAAACAGGAAAAAGAGGAGAAACTCTTTGTGCCGAAAAAACTTCCGCAGAAATCACCGGCACATTTTTCTGTTAGAACCGGAGTATATTCCGGATATGACAGCAACGTCGAATTAAGCAACACCCGCAAAGGAGATATCTTCCAGGAATTCCTTTTTTCTGCAGATTATCGCAAATTTATTTCTCCGAAGACTAAGATTGAAGTAGATTACGACCTGAATGCTACAAACTATAACGAGATAACCGATGCCGCAAGGCTGTTGAACCATTTTCGCATGGGTGTATACCGCAAATTAGGCTCCTATACATTAGGCACAGGGTATGACCTGGGGATATCCTATTTTCCCGAAAACGAAGAGGGCGACTTCTTTTTCCATAAGGGATTCGTATCGATAAAGAAAGATATATCCCGCCTGACTTCTCACCAAGTCCAGTTTATATACGGGTATAAGGATTATCCTCATAATCGGGCGCTTTCTGACTATATCAGTACTTTTCAGGACAAAGACCGCCGTGACAGGCGCCTTACAGCCGAATATAGCCTGGATTCGATATTAACTCCAAGATTATTAGCCGGTTTCTCTGCGAGCTTTTCTACCAATAACTCTAACGGCCGGTATGAAGATTTCTATGACTATAAAGCTTACCAACTGCAGACTAGTTTCGCCTACAAATTGATAGATAATTTATATCTGCGTTCTGGTATTTTCTATATGCGAAAGAACTATGCTACCCGCACGGTAACATCAGGTAATTACGAACAAAAAGACAATTTATATGCCGCTAATCTGGGGCTTATCTGGCGGCTGGCAGCAAACGATTCTATATCGCTCGAATATATCTACCGAGAAAACTCTTCTAACGACTCCCTTGCAGAATATTCCGGTAACGTGATAACCTGTGGCTGGCAACATAATTTCTAAATCCCATAGTCTCTTGGAGTTCGCCATATTTAACAAAACCCGTCTAATACGCACAGGACTATTTATATTCACATGCCTCCTTATCGGCCTTGCCGGCTGGTTCCGGCCATTAGAAAGATACGAGCTTCTCTGGTATGACTTACAAATGCGGATGAGCCGGAAACCGCAAATAAATAAAAATATCGCAGTTATAGAAATCGCCGACGATACGTTAAATAACCTGGGTAAATGGCCTTTACCCAGGGATTTTTATGCCAGTTTGATTAAAGTCCTTTCCGAATACCAGGCCAGAGCAGTCGTTTTTGATATCCTTTTCAGCGACCCTACCTTATACGATAAACAATTATCCGCACAGATACAGGACTCCGGCAATGTTTTTTTGCCGGTAGCATTCGATTTACGTACACCACAATACAAAGACGGTTTCATCACCAGTAAATCTATGATTGCCGGATTAAGGGAAAATCTTCAAAAATCGGCCGCAGGAACCGGCCATATTAATGTCATAGTAGACCCCGACGGAAAAATCCGCAGGGTCCCGCTGTATATTAATTATCAAAACAAGCTTGTTGCGCATCTGGCATTAGAAACAGCGTGCAATATATTAAAAGTTAATCCTGAAAAAATTCACCTGAAAAACCGGCAGGCCGTCATAGATGACAGCCTTAGAATCCCTTCATATTCTAATGCAGAAATTTTAGTTAATTATCCGGGCGCCTGGCCGCAATCTTTCGTACACCTGTCTTTTTTTGATATCCTGAAAGCCTATTCAAACCGGCAAAAAGGCAAGAAAGCCGATATTGACCTTAATAGCCTTAAAGATAAAATCTGCCTTATAGGCCTGACAGCAACCGGGACTCAAGACCTAAAGCCTACACCTGTTGAAAATTCGTATCCGATGCTGGGGTTACAGGCTAGTGTTTTAAACAGCATAATTGAGAAAGACTTTATTATTAAAGCCTCTCCGTTTTTTAATATACTGTTAAACTTATTGATCTTTACGTCTGCTTTTTTGATATGTTGGCGGCTGGCCTTATTTAAGGCGCTTACTGCATGCACAGCCCTGGCAATATTTTATTGCCTGATATCTTTAGGATTGTTTTTTGCTTTCGGGTTCTGGATAGATTTTATATTAGGACTGGCACTTATAATCTTTACCTATATAGGATTTACTTTATACCGCTTTATCGACGAATCTAAAAAACGCCATCTTCTGGAAAAAGAACTCGATATCGCACACCAGATCCAGGAGAGTTTCCTGCCCGATAAAATATCTGAACCTGCCGGTACAAAAATTCATCCGTTTATGAAACCGGCAAAATTTGTAGCCGGAGACCTTTACGATATCATTAATATCGATACCCACAAAATCGGAGTTTTTATTGGTGATGTTTCGGGAAAAGGAGTACCCGCAGCGCTGATAATGGCACAAACCGTATCTCTCTTCCGTATCTTCGCAAAAGACAACGATGATCCTGCCGGGGTGCTAAACCTTTTGAATAAAGAATTATCCGGTGTCTTAACCGGGCGTTTCGTTACCGCACTTTATATGATAATCGATACCGTACGGCAAACCCTTAAAGTAGCTTGTGCTGGACATAATCCTGTAATTGCGTATAATTGTAAGGAGGATATGGTTAAGGAGATACTCGCCAAAGCCGGCGGGCCGCCTTTGGGTATATCCGATACAATCGAATATACACAGGCTGAAACAAACTTAGCTTATACCGATAACTTAATTGCCTATACCGACGGAATAAGCGAAGCAAAGAACAAATACGATGAAGAGTTCGGGATAGATAAGATTAAAAAAATTCTCTTTGATATGAAGAATTCAAATCCGGGCCAGATAAATACAGCCATATACGAATCACTAAACAGATTCACTAAAGGATGCATACAGCACGACGATATAACCCTAATAACAATCTGCCTGAGAAATAAAAAGGAGGAAATCTAATGGCCAAGAAAAAGAAAAAAACCAGCGTAAAAATATATCCGGACTATCGAAAAGCAAAAAATGCCGCACGTAAGTTAAAGGTAAAATCTCTTGCCGAATACGCAAAGAAATATAAAAAAGACCGGTTACTGCCGGCCCATCCCGACCGAACCTACCAAACCCGCGGCTGGAAAAACTGGTACGATTTTCTGGGCAAAAAGAAGCCTTCGTTCTATAAAACTTACACTCAAGCCAAGAAAGCGGCTAAAAGGTTAAAGCTTAATAGCTCTAATAAATACAAAACTAAGAAATTCAGGAAAGATCCGCGCCTGCCCAGCCACCCTGATGAATATTATGCCAAAAAAGGGTGGAAGAGCTGGAAAAAGTTTCTTGATTCTTAATTCTAATGGGCTCTATACGAAATACATTTAGCTGGTCTTTTTCCCGCAGTAAACTTCATTCCGAATGCCCGCGTAAATATTATTACCACTATTACGGCTTTTGGGGCGGATGGAGCCTGCAAGCCGGCCAATCGGCTCAAATGCTCTACCGGCTGCGTAATATGAAGAATCTTTATATGTGGGCTGGAGAAATAGCCCACAAGGTGATTCAAAATATACTGGAAAACAGAAAAAGGGGTATAGACACCACTCTGGATGAAGCAAACCAATATGCACTAAGGCTTATAAAAACCGGCTGGCAAGAATCGTTAAATAAAGAATGGGTTAGGCGGCCTAAACAAGCACTTAATTTGTTTGAACACTACTATAATAGAGAAGTATCTCAGGAAATAATCGACAAAAAGTTACGCAGAAAAGTATACGGAAGCATAACTAACTTTTTCAACTCTGTTTTATTCGATAAACTGAAAAAGGTACCGGCAGAAAACTATCTTATACTCGAAAGCTTAGATAATTTTACCCTTTATGATACAAAAGTATATGTAGTCCCGGACTTTGCCGTCAGAGATGGTTCCTGTTATTTATACGATTGGAAAACCGGCCTGCCGACCAACGACGATATATTACAGTTATCTGCATATGCGTTATATGCCGCTGATAAATGGGATTTACCGCTCGATAAAGTCAAGGTTATACCCGTATACTTGTCTAAAGAAAATTTTTCCGGCGCGCCGGTCGAAAACCTCGATATCGACAGGGCTAAAAACTATATCCAAACCAGCATAACCGGGATGAAATCTCGTCTGCGTGATATTGCAGGCAATAAGGCTCATATAGAGGATTTCCCGAAAACCGGCAATCATATTAAATGCGGGGCTTGTTTTTTTCAAGAAGTATGCCGAAAATAAACTATGAAATATAAATCCTTTAATATTGTAGATGATATACGTAAATTCAGCGCCGGGTTTAATATTAATGATTATTTAAATTATGAGAATGCGTTATACCTATTAGGTATCCTTTATGTTTTAGCTGTAATCTTATATGTCGGCACTGAAACCGAAACCCGGCTCGGAAAGGCCGATTGCAAACAGGGTTTTTATGCTCTTATAAAATCCATCACATTCACCATTCTTATATGCATTGCGGCTCTGGCTGTTATTTTCTTCCTGCCTCAAAGCCGGTTCGCTCTATTCGTAGATAATCTGCTTAAATTAAAACCGGGTTATTTTATCATTTGGCTTATCAGCATACTTACCGGCGGTATGCTTGCCTTTATTATTGCGTTATTGAACCCTCTTGTAAGAAAAAAATAATGGTGTTACATTATAATCGTGGATATAATACCCGGCATACTATTTGTCCTTATCGGATTTCTAATATTATTTTTGCCCACTATCGTAAAATCCGTTAGAAACTTCTCTGGCAGCCATACGGCAGTCATCTTGCCGCTTTTTTCAATCATTCTGGTTACTATATCTTGCAGTATTGTCGGCTTACTGCTGATATCGGGAAAATTCAGCGTTAATATTTCGGATATACTGATGAACCCTCAGACACGATACGGTAAGATTAGCCTTTTTTCACGCGATAAGCTTTCGAACCTGGAATTGAGTATGCAACACTTAAATGAGGGAGTCAGCTTAATTAAACAAAACAGGACTCAATCTGCAATTGCCGAATATAAAAAAGCCCTTAAATTAACTCCCGGGCTGGAATGCGCATTTAATAACCTGGGAGTCGCTTACTCGAATCTCGGCGAACAAAGAAAAGCAATAAATTATTTCAAGAAAGCTATTAAATTAAACCCTGATTATGGTGCTCCCTATATGGGATTAGCTGCGGCTTATGCTTCGTTAAAAAATTATCCGCAGGCAATCGCTTATTATAAAAAGGCTTTCCGGGTTAACCCTGACTTACCCGGTTTACATTACAACCTTGCTGAAAGTTATAAAGAACTGGGATACCATCAACAGGCGATATCACATTACAAAAAAGCATTAGCAACCGATCCTGATAAAGCAGCGGTATATTATGGGCTGGGCGCAACTTATGACTATTTAAACCAGATATACCGGGCTGCCGATGCTTACCAACAGTCGCTTAAATTCCACCCTTCAAAAAAGGAAAGCCTGAACAACCTCGGCAATATATACCGCCGTCTGGGCTTAAACGCGAAGGCATTAAAACATTATAGAAAAGCTCTGCAGGCCGACCCTCAATATGAAACAGCGCTTAATAACTTAGGCATACTTTATTCGCATATAAATGAACCGGATAAAGCTATATCCTTTTTTGGGCGGGCTATCGAAATAAACCCCGGATATGCCGAAGCTCATAATAATTTAGCGGTAGTATATACCGGTATCGGCAGATACGAGGATGCAGCCGAATGCTGCCGTACAGCTATAGAGGCAAACCCGGAATTTATCGATGCCTATTATAACTTAGGAATAGCCTATGAATTTATGGATAATCATAAACAAGCCATCGAGTCTTATGAAAAAGTAATCGAATATGACAATAGCTATACGCCGGCATATAAGAATCTAGGTGATATATATAAAGAAACCGGCTATTACAATAAGTCTTTATCCTTTTATCTGGCTGCGCGAGAAAATGAGCCCAACAACCCCCAGATACTTTACCACATAGGCTTAGCCTACTATAAATTAAAAGAATACAATAAAGCTTCTGAGTTTTTACTGGAAGCTAAATCTATATATAACAGACAAGGCCAGAGTGAAAAAATAGCTTTGATTAATAATTATTTAAGCGAATGCGCAAAACAATAGCTATCTTATTTATTGCTATTCTGACTAATTTCCAATTAACCTATAATGCGGCCCCGGAAAGTGTCAGATGGAAAATATCCTCCAACGGAAAGACTCTGGCGGGAAGGTATACCGGGAAGAAAAACGAAACGGCAAATAATTGGATTGAAGGAAAATGGGTAAAGAACCACGGCTGTAAACGTTACTCTTCGTGCTATGTCTGTAAATACACTTTTTATCAGTTCTTGAGTAGCGGGAATTTTAAAGCATGGACCGAAACCGAAAAGATTTGTCCGCCTAACCAAGGTTCTGAACACGATAAACCAATACACAGCAGCCAAAAGCAAGAAAAATTATCCGGAAACTATAAACTTATCGACAAAAACGTTGTTGAATTAAATGCTGACGGTTTCATACAATAACAGATAACCCAAATGAATATATTAGCCGGCGCACTCTTTATATTAATCGGCATATTGGTTATATTCCTGCCGTCTATTGCAATATCTTTCAAAACATTATCCTGTAAATTCCGGTGTAGTAAATCTTATTTTTTCCCGGTTTTTTTAGGGATATTGTTAAGTATCGTATGTATTACAATAGGGTTATTGCTAATCTCCGGATTATTTGACCTGATATTCTATGACAAAATACATATTGCAGCCCCGGCGAAACTGCATCAAGGTAAAATTATCCATATAGATATAGATAGATAGCCTCTATGTCCGGAGGAATTGTTTTTCGAACAGGCCAGCCGAAATTTCTATGACTGTTGGCCGGCCGTGAGGGCATGTAAAAGGAAAAGAACAACTTAACAACTCGTTCCTCAAACTCCGGGCTTCTTCATGATTGACCTCATACCCGGCTTTTATAGAACCGCGGCAGGCTTTCTGCGCCAGTAATTCTGTATCAATCTTCTTGGGATTATCGATAGCCAGCATATTTCTTACCGCCTTCTCCGGACTCCGGATAAGTACCGGATGAGTGTGCACCGCAATATTTTCCTTGTCCCATAGGGTAACGGAGAACCCGATATTTTCTAATTCCGGATTTATTTGCTCCCATACTACCATTTCCTGCGGCGTTAAATGAAGAACAACCGGCTGCAATAAGTGCTGCGCTTGAATCCTGCCGGATTTTGTCTGCCTGAGAAAGCGTTCGAAAGTTATTCTTTCGGCAGCAGCATGCTGGTCTATTATTAAAAGCTGTTCTTTATACCCGAAGAAAAGATATTTTTTCATAAATGAACCTATAAACTGCGCCCGGGCTAACTCCGTTTTTAAGGCCGGCCGGAAAGCTCTTTTTTCTTCCGGTTTTTGTACACCGTGCGGCACGGCATCAGAAAGGGGAGAAAAATCAAATTGTTCATAATCATTTTTTTTCTTGGCAATATTTTCCGGCCTATAATCACGGTTCTCACTTAAACCTGCCTGCCTTTTTAAGAATGGATGCAAATTCTGCATCTGTTTAGGCTGGCCTTTTTCACAAAGCGTATCTTCGCAAATAGACCTTAATGTAGTGGTTAAAAAATACTCATTCTTTATTTTTACTTCGCGTTTTGTAGGATGGATATTTACATCTAAATCTTCGGGCGGCATATTAATAGATATAACGAAAAATCCAAATACATCACCGGGCAGAATAGATTTATAAGCTTGATTTATATGATAACTTATATTCCGGTTATATACCGGCCGGTTATTGACAATAACAAATTGCATATCCCGGCGAGGCCGTTGAATATTAATATCGCCTAAGAACATTTTTATATCGACGTTTTTATCATGAATACGGTGCTCCGCGGTAAGTATATTACCGGCCGAGATTTTAAAAAGTTTATTAATACGCGTAAGCATATCTTGCCCGGAAGGCAAATCCATAAGGTTCTTGCCATAATGGGTAAGCCTGAACCTGCACTCAGGATAAATTAATGTATAAGGAGTAACGTTATTGAGAATATGGTAAAGTTCAGTCGAATCGGCTTTAAGAAATTTACGCCTGGCAGGGGTGTTAAAAAAGAGCTCTTTAACTTCGATCTGGGTCCCTTTCATCATGCTAACAGGGCGAAAATCCAGTTTTTTGCCGCCTCTTAAATGTATTTGGTATCCGGTATCGTTATTGCCCGTTTTGCTTTTGATAACTATATCAGCAATAGCGCCTATGCTATACAACGCTTCGCCGCGAAACCCCAAAGAATTAATAGCCGCTAAATCCTGTAACGTATGCACTTTACTGGTAGCGTGCCGGGAAAAGATTTTTTCTAAATCGTCAGGATCGATACCGGATCCTGTATCCCGGATAGAAATAGATTTTTTCCCGGCTTTTACTATATCGACCTCGATTATTTTAGCGCCTGCATCCAGCGAATTCTCCAGTAATTCCTTAACAACCGAAGCCGGCCTTTCGATAACTTCTCCGGCAGCAATCTGGCTGGTTATTTCCGGCGGTAGAATATTAACTTTACCCATAAACTTTAATACCTGCCAATCATTTAAATTTCTTTTTCCATTCGGACAACTTATTAAGCGCTTGCAGAGGAGTAAGGGAATTCAAATCGAGAACATCCAGCGCATCTCTAATTTTACTCAACTGGCCGCTGTCTCTTTCAGAAAACAACGAAAGCTGTTTTTGCCTCAAATGCGGCCGGTTTACATCATCTTTAATCTTGCCGTATATTTCCAATTGGGTCAACACTTGTTTTGCCCGTTTAAGGACTTCCTGCGGCACCCCGGCTAATTTGGCTACATATATCCCATAACTGTCATCGGTACCGCCGGGTATTATTTTATGCAGAAAAACTATCTGCGAATTCCATTCTTTAACCTGTACGTTGTAATTCTTTGTTCCGGAGCTATTCTCAGCCAGAGAAGTTAATTCGTGAAAATGTGTGGCAAATAGTGTCCTTACCCGTTTTGACTGCAGATACTCAGCTACAGCCCAGGCAAGGCTTAAACCGTCAAAAGTACTGGTTCCTCTTCCTATCTCATCTAATATAACCAAACTACGGTCAGATAAATTATTCAAAAT
>CAZBZJ010000006.1:0-18745 GCA_964496355.1 uncultured Planctomycetia bacterium
TGTGTGAATTAGGCACATTGGTTTTATTAGGGCAGATAGCAAGGATAGATACCTTGATTATATTCGGTATAATAGCTGCGGCTCTTTCTTTACGCGATTCAGTTTCAAGAAATGCCGATCAATTAGGCCTTGCTTACAAGATAAGTGAAAGACAGCAAGCACGTAATGGAGAAATAGAAAAATATAGGACAGAAGCTTTAAGGATAAAACAGGCAGAAGAAGATAGTAGAAGTAAGGCAAACATAGACATTCGAACAATAAGGCAGG
This sequence comes from uncultured Planctomycetia bacterium, assembly GCA_964496355.1. Classification (GTDB taxonomy): domain Bacteria; phylum Omnitrophota; class Gorgyraeia; order Duberdicusellales; family Duberdicusellaceae; genus CAZBZJ01. Next base: position 268 of record CAZBZJ010000006.1, read on the forward strand.
CAAGGTTACTATATTTAGACAATAAAGTAGAGGAGTTAATTGAACTTGATGAGCAGTTAGCAGAAGAAGAAAAAGAGGCAGAACTACGGGGTCAATTAGAGGTTTGGCAGCATAAGCTTACTGAATTAGAAGCACAGTCAAAACCGGAACAAAAAGGCCGAAACTCCCGGCGAGGGCTCAAATCAATTTTAGCAATTTTTGTTACCGGCTTGTTATTCATTGCCGGATGTGCTACTCCTTCACGTCATCACGGTCTAGGCGAGATGGACTTTAACAGGAATTCTAACAGGCCGGAAATAACTGTAGGCCAGCCTGTTGATCCTTTAGTATATTCTCAGATTATCAAACACTTAGAGCAATTAGGAGCCGACCAAAAACAAGCCCGGCGGGTTGCTAAGCAGGTTATTCGGTTAGTGCAGGAGAGAGAAATTTCTTCTCAGCAAGCTTTAGAAAAAGCCGAAGATATTTATAGTCAAGGTGCAAAGAGCAGTAAGGCCACTGCTTTAGGTTCAATTATTTTTGGCTTTGCCTTTATATTTAGAGGCGGGTCATTGTTGATCAAACAAAGCTTGCAAATATTTTTAGCATTTATAAGAGAATACGGCTTTATTAGAGGAATCCCTGCTGCTTTAACCCAGCCGATTGCCACACCTGCTTACTACAATATTGCCTTCAGGAACTTACCGGCAAAATACCAAGAAGCTATTGATGCTCACGAACAGGCTCACAGGGCAGGCAAGAGTGAGTATCAGGCTTATAGAGAGGAAATTAAATATAAAGAAGCCGGAGAAAATAGGTGTCTGTCCCCATTTTCTTTTGCGCCGCTTGCCTTTCTGCCTGTTGTCTCTATACAGATGGCAGTTAGTATTGCAGGTTTTGCTTCCGATATTCCTGCTTGGGGTTGGGTATTAATTGGCTTAGGTACAATAGGTTTGGGTGTTGGTTTATTTTTTGCTGCTTGGCGGATGTTTTTCCCGGTTAGTTGGTATTCGTGGAGATTAAAGAGTTCAATCCGTTTAGGAAAAATGGAGCAGCATTACCATTACAAAAGGGCTAGAAAAGGAAATCTTTCACTCTTCGCTGTTCGAGTTTTGGAATTAGAAAGAAGGATGGGGCCTCGAACTCAAGCTCAGGATTATCTTTTGGGTGATAGAGAATCTATATTGGTTTACTTCGATGAATTATTTTCATTATTGAGTGAAGGATATTGTGAACTAACGCAGCAACGATTAGAAAAACTTAGAATAAAAGCACTTGATATTGTTGATGATTGTCTTGTAAATTTGCATTCTAAAGTGGATGACTATGAGAGGGAATTAGGTCATTCCTGGATTTCATATAGAATTTATTGCTGGAGGATTAAAAATCTATATTTACATTTGAGAAATACTTTATTTTCAAGATTGAGGAGTGAGATTATTCAACCTACTTTAGAACAAATGATGATAAGGCCTGAGGAAATTATGAAAAGATTAAAAAAGATTTCATTGCTTCGTATAACATATCCTCGCTATTATAATTTCAACGATATTTTTAGAGACGAAAACAAAGGAAGAGAGCATCTAATTAATATATTAGGATTAATTCTCGAAAGAATTATTCGGGAGAGAAATTCTTCTAGGGACGGTAATGCATCTATGCACACTATTGACTCAAAAAGTGTGCTTAAGGCAGCAGAGAAGAATAAGGACGAATTTTATGTAGCTGAGGGCTTTATGCAATTGGCAATGCCTTTAAAGGTTTTAGAAGAATACTTAGCTAAATCAGGCAAAATAAACGGGCCGCCGGTAGTGGCTTACCGTACCAAAGACGGTAAGGTTATTTGGAATTTAAGTGAAGAAAAAATTAGGAATATTCTTAGAGATGGAGAAAATAATTATACGGATGAACAGATTGATTTTGTCCTTACCCAGATAAGAATTCACGAATCCTGCTCTACCGAAGAAGAAGCCATTGCCGCACAGGCCGAATCGTTCAGGCTCACCGCACAGATGGCAGAATATTTCAATACTTATGAACAGGGTTTCGATGCTGATAAGTGGATTTCTCAGCTAAGAATCAGTTTTCGGCTTTTTAAGGAATTCTTACTGTCGAATAGAATTTTAGCCGAAAAGGAGTGTGCTTTTGGAAAGACCTACATATTTATTGCGCTTGCTTATTTGTTAAGAAAATTCAGAAACTTAAAGAGTTTTGTTTTTGTAACTCATGACCATTTTGCTTTTAGAGATGCTAAAAGAGCCGGAATAATACTTTCTCCGTTAGGGATAGCCACCGGATATTTTACCAAAGACGGGAAAGCTTATATTTACAGGGATGGCGAGTTTGAAGAAGTTGGCAGAGAAGAGTTGTATCAGTCTGCAGACGTAATATACACATTTTCTTCTGAACCGGTATTTGATATTCAACGTGAGTTATTATCGAATGGGGATATGCCTCAAACTCAGAGTGATTGGGTAGTTTTGGGGGATGAAACGGATAAAACATTAGTCGAAGAAGCCAGGACACCTTATATATTGGCCGGAGAGGAAGATAAGTCTTTGGAAGATACTCTAAGAAAGACTTTTGATATCGCAAGAGCAATACAGTCTCAGAATTCCAGCGGCAGATTATTTAAAGTTAAAGATAGAAGAGTGCTTCTTGCACGTAAAGGCCGCAGGTTTATAAATAGCTATATTAATATTCCCAATGATAAGAAATGGTTTATGTCTTATCTTACCGAACAGGCTTTGACTGTACTTGTATGTTTTGAACGGGACAGAGATTATTTAGTCAGGAATGATAGTATCGAGATAATAGATGAATCACAGGAAGCATTATCCGGAAGAAGATGGAAGGATTTTCTGCATGTTTTTGCTGAGATGAAAGAAGGTATTTATGTTAGTTGTGAACGGAAAACAAGTTCGTTAATGTATCTGGATAATTTCTTCTCCTTAGAGCATATAAAGGGCTTTATCGGCCTTACCGGCAGCTTAAACTCTCGTATGGCTAAAGAAGTGTATCCCGAAGTTACTATAATAGATGACTTTGACAGAGAAGATGAGAAGATTGACAGTAGACAAGGACTAGGGATGCAAGAAAAGGGTGTAACGGTATATGATGGCAGAGAAGTTAAATTATCTAGAGCAACAGAGGAAGTTGCCAGGATCAGAGGAAACAAACCCCAGATTCCTGTAGTAATTAAAGTAGGCCCTGTGAGTGAAGCAGATATTCTGGTATCGAGGTTAAAAGAAGCCGGTATAACTGGTATTTCTGTTATAAATGCGCGTAATAGTAATGATACCAAGGCAGTAAATGATATTGTAAACCATGCCGGTTACCCGCATCGAGTAACTATAGTTACGGCTGTTGCGATTAGAGGTATTGACATTCCTTTATCGGCAGAATTAAAAGATAAAGCTATTTACTTAATAGACGCTGATTTGAGCTCTTCTTCTCTGGATACGGCACAGTTTAAAGCAAGAGGCGCGAGACGTCAGGATGAATCAGCTTATTGGACAGGTATATATTCTTTGGATGATACCTTGTTTGTAAATAATGAATCATTAGCTGCTGAGGCTAAGAGCATATTAAAAAGCCATAGGTATGGTAGAGGTGCTAAGTTCATTATAAGAAGGATTCAGGAAAGGGTCGAAGAAGAAAAAATCAGCAGTATAAGGGCTCAGAGAAAAGTATGGCAGGTTACTGATGATTTCTGGCGAGGCAAGCTTATTAATATACGCCGGCATATACTAGCCGAAGGAGCAGAATCTTACTTCGGTGAGGATGCTTTATCGGTAAGGAGAAAGTTGTCACCAGAGCAAAGAGAAGAATATAGAAAACAAATGTTAGCATTGATAGATTCCTGTGTAGGCGAGTTTTTCTCTTATATAGATTATTACAGGCAAAAATTCGATTATATCCAGCGTCATTCCCGGATCTGGCAAAAACTTTTTAACTTTTCGTCTAATGCCCAAATATTAAAAGGTATCCGTAAGGCTTATTATTCTACCGTCGCTGATATAGCTAAGAGATTGGCGCCTTTAGCTCAAAAAATAAGCCGAGAGACCGGAGTCCCGTTACCCAAAGCAGATTCTAAGAGAGAATTGCCCAAAGCTTTAATCTTCGCATTAGCAACGGTTGGTTTAGTTGCCGGATTATTTTTAACCGGTATTACAAAACTCCCATTACAAATGATAGGCTCTTGCGGTATTAATATGCCAACATTTCCTAAAATCCTAACGGTATCAATTGCTTTAGTGATTGTATTTGTTCAGATGTTTGTGATAAGGCCTTGTCTGGCTAAAGATACAAGTATAGATGACCTAGCTTATTTATATGAAGGGTTAGAAGATAAAGGATGGATTCGGGTTTCGCTTAAGTTTATCGCAAACAAGATATTACCTTTATTTAGTTACCTTTCTTCTTTAGGCGCTTTGGTAATGATATTTGCAACTGTTGTATCTGTTGATAGTACATTTGCCAGTTTTATCAGTGATGTTATGTTAAGCTTAGGTACCGGTAAGATAGCTTCTATTTTAGTCTGTTTGGCCGCTATATCTACCGTAGTTACGGGTTTAATTAATCATAAAAACTTGTCTAATGTCAAAATTATTCCTCAAGACCATAGTGAAGATTATAGGTTGCGAAGATTCTTTGAATATATTGGTGTGGGATTTATTACAGCTATATTTTCTTATACATTATTATCTCTACTTAATAGCAATCTGGTTATGGCCTTAGGCCCATTGGGGCTTTCTATTGGCCTGGCTTTTCTACTTACAGGCGGTTATTGGTATCTAAATAAGTTTAGGGATACTCCCAGTAGAGCATGGGCTCGGCTAGGTTTCTTAGGCGGAACATTGGTTTTTATCGGGTTTTATAAGATGTTAGGGATGACGTCCGGCAGTATGATAGGTATATCTCTATGGGGTCCGGTATCATTTACGATTATCGGAATACTTATGATAGCAGGAGGATTTATTATAAGTAGACATCTTTCTTCTTTAGAGGAAAATTCTTTGCTCAAAGTTGCATTTGCTAAGATTCCTATTAATGCTTTAGGCCTTGTTTTGTCCGGGCTGGGTATGTATGGCCTTGTACATAGCATTCAGGCGGGAGCCTTTGGTTTGCTTAATTACAGCTGGATTGCAGGATTTGCAGCTTTTGGGTTGGTTGTCGTGGTATTTCTTATAAAAGGTAAAGCTAATGTTGCAGCTAAATTTGCCGGTATTGGTGTAACTGTTGCTGTGGTTGGCGGTATGACATCTTCTTACTCCTATGCTCAGACTTTATCTGATTCTTCTGATTTTACTGTTGAGGCTGACGATGCTACAGTACGGAGTGTAACTGCGCAGTTATTGAAGTTAGCCCAGCAACCTGTTGATGTAAGTAAAGACACATCGAAGTCACAATCTATCGTTAAAAACATGCTAAGGAATAATCCGGATTTTATTGAATTTATGAAACAGTACAACTTTACTCCCGAACAGTTAGAAGAAATATCGCTTTCTGCATATAGAAATGGTATGGCTCTTGCTGGCAGGACAGCCGAAAGGAGCCCGGAATTTAAGGCTGTAGTAAAGATATTTGAGAAAGACTCTATATTAAAGAAAGTATTAGAAATATTAGGGCTTAACCAGCAAGAGATTACTAAGCAGGCTTTGCCAATATACCAGAGATATTTAGCCTCGGATGAAAAAGAAGGCGATGCACGTACATCCGAAGAGATAGCAAAAATAATTAGGCCGGTATTGGTAATCAGGATTATTTCTCAGGGATTAGACGAAAAAGATTATATTGCTAAAGCTACAGCTGAAAAATTAGCTGAAGATGAAACAGTAGAGAAGTTAGGTTAAGTGAGAAGGAAATTATGGATGCTATAGCTAATCCTAAGGAAGTTAACTTCTCTGGTAGGAAGATAGAGATGCCATCGGTTTTAGCAAGGTTTATAAGCACAAGAGTAATTGAGGATGATTTAGATAATATTACACCGGCTGAAGCTGCAGCAGATAGAGGAATAAGGGAGGCAGTAATCCGTGCTAAGACAGATAAGGTCACTGAAGAAGATAAAGAATTCAAGGCTGTTATGGATATAGTAACAAACGACAGCTCATTACGCGAAATAGCCGAAAGGTTAGGGGTTACCGGAGAAGTAATTGTTGAAGAAGCCTTACCTATATATAGGAGATATATGGCCGGTAGTTATCAGGAAGGCGAAAAGCCGCAAAAGCCCGAAGATATAGCCAAAAGTATGAGGCCGGCATTGTTAAGGAAAGTTATTGCTAAGGGTATGGAAAAGATAACCGCAGATAATGCCGGGTTTCAGGCTGCGGTCGAGACTTTTGAGCAGGATACTGAATTACGCGAGGTAGCCGAGGAATTAGGGGTTATCGAAAAAGTAATTATTGAAGAGGCTTTACCTATATATAGGAGATATATGGCCGGTAGTTATCAGGAAGGCGAAAAGCCGCAAAAGCCCGAAGATATAGCCAAAAGTATGAGGCCGGCATTGTTAAGGAAAGTTATTGCTAAGGGTATGGAAAAGATAACCGCAGATAATGCCGGGTTTCAGGCTGCGGTCGAGACTTTTGAGCAGGATACTGAATTACGCGAGGTAGCCGAGGAATTAGGGGTTATCGAAAAAGTAATTATTGAAGAGGCTTTACCTATATATAGAGAGTATTTAGGCAGAAGTTATGAGGATACTGATACCGAAGCATGTAAACCAGTTCAGATAGCCGTAAGAATGAGAGAAGAGTTAATAAAAGCTATTATCACCAAAGGAGTAGATAAAGAGGACAGGCTAGTTATTGATACAGCTAAAAAGTTAATGGCAGATAAAGTTGTCCGGAATTTAGGGTTAACCGAAGAAGAGGTTATAGAAACTATCAGTAATTCCAGAATGTTGAACCTTTTCGGCCGGCAAAGAACGATTCCTTCGCCTTTAGCAAGGTTTATTATCGGTAAAGTATTAGAAGATGATTCAGGCATACTCAGCCCGGCTCAGGCAGCCGCGGATAAGGGCGTAAGAGAAGCGGTTGTTCGTGCCGGTGTTAGTAAAATAACCAAAGACAACAAAGAATTTAAAGCGCTTCTGGATAAGATCCTTAAAGAAGATAAGGTAAAGGATGTTATGGATAAAGAAGGCTTAACAGCTGAAGATGTTGCAGAAGAGGCTTTGAATATATATAGATATTGTTTGACGAGAAATTATCTGGCAGAGGGTAAAGATTCGGATAAATCTGCCCAATTGGCTGATAATTTCCAGTATTATTTAATGAAATATTTAGGGATTCAGCAGGATGAAAGTGCTGAAGACAGGTTGCCGGAAGAAGAAAGGCTGGTTAAACAGAGAGAATTAACCAGAGGATTAAATGCGGTATCTGCACAAATAGATGCCCTTACAGCAAGGAAAGATAATTTAAACCGGAATATCGAAGAAGATAGAGAATTATTGGCTAATCTGCAGAATCGCAGAGCAGAATTAGCCGCTCAGTTGGAACATTTAGGCGGTAAGCCTGTATCAGAACCGGAATCAGAAGAGAATAATAAGCCAGAGGCTGATATTTCTACCGGTGGCGCACAGGCTGTTAGAGATACACCAGCACAGGACGTGAGAGCTTCTGTTCCTGATATAAATGAAAACCAGCTTACTGAATCAGAAGAGAGCCTTAAACAGACAGAAGAAAGGTTACATCAGCCGCGCGGGCCGCCGGCAATCGGGTTTACTGCTTCGCCGGGAGTTGATGCAGTGTCAAGGCTTAACCTTGTATGGGATCAGGATTATGTTGACCTTTTATGTGAACAGGTAAGAGATTTCCGGCAGAAGTCAGGGCGTAGAGTCGTAGTTATTCCTACCTATTATCCGGTTATTAAAAGCGATGATTTTAACCAGGCAGAGAAGTGGTTAGACCAGCTTTATAGAGCCGGAGCACGTTTAATCCCGCATATTACGAATTATGATGACAGGGAAAATCCGTCGCCCAGTGATGTCAATTATTGGGGCGCACCGGGCAGGCCTAAGGATAGTTTTAAAGAGTTTGTAAGGAGGTTTAAAGGCCATAAAGCAATCGTTGGCTGGATAGTATTTAATGAACATAACCATTTAGCCAAAGATAATCCTGATTGGTTTGGTGCTGATAATTATCCTGAAGCAGTCGAGAATATCCTTAAAGCTACCCAGTATGTTGCTTCACAAATCAAGAAGATAGATAAAAATAATCCTGTATATACTGTATGGGCAGGTTTACCTGCCACCGAACAGGTTGCACAGGTACCGGCTTTAGACGGCTGGTTAATTAACTACTATGATATACCGGCTATTGTAAATGGCAGGTTTTTTAAGACAGCAGAATTTGTTTTCGGCAATATGCCTTACGGCCTGCACGAAACCGGAGTTGATTCTTATGATGCGGATAAAGGCCGGGTTAGTCAAGGTATCCAGGCTACGGAAGCTGAGGCTATATATAAAGCTGTCCGTAAATATGCTTCGGATAATTTTGTCTTACTTTCTTATATGAGTGCGAATGATGAACCGTGGAAAGATGCTGATGAAGGCGGGTCGGATGTAAATGCCGTATTAATGAGGTCGAATGGTACGGTTGATAGGAGTGATGATGTCAGCGACAGGTTTAACGGTAAACATTGGGGATTCTGGACCGAGGATGGTGAAGCTAAGAAAGTTGTAAACCGGCTGGCTGAGGCTATTAGAGGTACTGTTGATACAGGTACAGCTCTTGTGGAGAATACAGAATCGGTTGCTCCTGAAGTGCGGATAGATGAAAGGATACCTGCGGCTCAAGATGAACCTGAAGTACTCACCGCACAGATAAAAGTGCTGGATAAAAAGATTAAAGCCGCGGCTGTCCGGGTTAAAGAGAATATTGCAGAAGTTCAGGAATTAGACGTACAGATAAGCCGGAAACAAGCCCGGATAGAATCTGTCAGGAAAGAGCTGGCATCTTTACAGGAAGGTATAGAAGACAAAGAAGATTTTATTGAACCTGAAAAAGGGCCGGTCAGCCGGACAATAGAAGAGCAGAAAGCCGCGATAAGAAAAGAGATTGCTAAAATAAAGGCTAAAGAGAAGAAGGCTGAGCAGGATATAGAAAGAAGAATCCGTACCGTAGAAACAGACAAGCATAAAACAGACAGAGAGATTTCCGGAGCAGAAAAACGCCTCCAGGAACTTGTAGAACAGCGTAGAGAGTTAGAAGGAATAATAGATAGTGTAACTGATTTAGAAAAGAGGGCGCAGCACAGGTTACACAGGTTAGAGAATGAACTCTACTTAAGCAGAGCCGACCAGATAGCATTGGTCGAAGATATAATCAGGGCTTTACATAAGAACCCTATGTTAGAAAACTGGTACGGCGCTATGTTTACCATAGGCCCGGGCGGGTTTAATCTATCATTTACCGGCGATAATGCAGGGTATTACTGGCATCATTTGATTCAGAGTATACTCGGTGAAGGCCCGTTTGCTGCTGTAGGAATATTAAACTCAATTATACAGATTGTTCAGTTTCCTCATTATAAACAAGGCCAGAAATACGGTGCTGTAGCAACTTCACATTTTGGCCCGATTCAGACATTCGGTATGGCCGGTGAATATACCGTATTTTCGTATCCAAATCAGGAGACCGGAGAGTTTGAACCTGCTAAAACCCAGCCGTATATAGCCGATTTTGAGAATCCTTTAAAATGGCTGGATGCTTTAGCCAGAGCTGTAGGATTGAAAAAGAATTATAAGGCTGTTGTAACCTGGGGTGAGCTCCACCGCCAGATTAAAGTTGATTCTATACTTGCACCTATTAACCATCCGGGAATCGAGTATCATTTTCAGAGGAACCTGGGTGAATGGAAGGCATTGAATATTACTGTACGGGAATTAACCGAACGTCTTAGAAAAGGAGCTAAATACGGCGTTCTGGAAATTACGCCTGGTGATAACGGCAGGGTATATTATTCAGACCCGCGCCAAGAGGGTAACCCCGGTAAAGCCTTCTATGTTAAAGACGGTAGAGTATATGCATTTAACTATAAACCTCAGCGTGACTGGCAACTTTATATGGTTGACAGGAACAGCAACCAGAAGACGCCTATGTCTATAGGCCCTATTTACCGTGAGGATACCGAAGAGTTTCTTAAAGACCAGGACCAGTGGTTAGAACCGGGCTGGCAGGGTAAACTGCCTACACTTGATGATTTACAGAACCAGGAGTTGCTGGTTCTGGTAAGAGGGTTAGCCGCAGGAGGAGAAGTTAACCCTGTAACCGGTAAGGTCGAACATATCTATACGCATCCTAAACGTATGCCTATGGCTATATGGAAACTGGTGCCTGTAAGTGAAGGTTTATTCAAGGTTTTATACCGGGACACAGAGAATAAAGTTAAACCTAAGTTGACCTGGGCTCCGGTTAATCCGGAAACCGGCAATATAATTATCTACGGGTATCAGTCCGGATTACAGGAATATTATTTCTACAGCGGCAAATATCCTTTAGCCAGAGTACAGGCCGGCGGGCATAGTTATGTTGATATCTTCAGTGACCATCCCGAAAGAGTGCCTGGAAATATATTCAGAGTACCACAGGGCCAGGATGAAGATTGTAAACTCAGAGAAGGCGAACTGGTAACCGACGATGAGCGGTTTACAGCTAAAACCCCTTACACTATCAAGAAAGACGGCAGAGAGGTTAAGGTAGCTAAAGTTGCCGTGTTTGAGGAACCTGAAAAGATTTATGCAGTTGTACGGAGGTTACACGGCACAGATTATATAGATTCGGCATCTGATTTACCTACGAATATACAGGTACTTGATGAAAATACCCGCTTATGGATAGAGTATAAGAGCGGGTACAGGCTGCCTTATCCGCCTGAGACGGTGATTACCTGGGATAACCGCTATGTTACTTATGTAACTGTTGAGGATGAAAACGGTAAACCTGAAGAGATAGTCATCCCGGGTATTGTAGAATACGGCAGAGAAGGTAAAGAAATATTTAAACAGAGGCTTGATGCATATATATCCTATCCTAACCCTGAAACCGGCGAACTGGTAATTTTCAATAACCCTGACGAAGCTCATCTTCCCCGCGGCTGGACCAGGGATAATCCTTTTGCTGAGGCCCCGGACTGGCAGAAAGAAGAGAACAAGAGTTCTACTGTCCAGGATTTTGATGAAGATTTTCTGGAATGGTTACATACAGACAGAGCACAGTCTATAATTGAAAATCTGTCAAACTCACCAAATAACCCTGCAGAGCGGGATTTAGCCCATAAATTAGCTAAGGTATTAGCCAATGCAGAAGATATGGATAAGATTTTAAAAGAAGAACGTAAATCTATTTACAATGCTATGGTTGGAACTGCTAACGAAAGTTACTTAGGCAGGCTTTATATATACAGCCAGATGCTGCAACGGTTTTATTTTGGCGCGGCTTTAAGAAGGCAGACACAGCTGGCTTATAATATCATTCCTCAGAAATTAGAAGAAGTCCGGACAGATTTTGAAGCTAAACTTTATATGGAATATTTCATTAAACAGTACAGCCTGTGGCGTCAACATGCGGTTGATTGGGCTAAGACGCAGCTTGATATGACCAGGAACAATTTAGAGAAACTGCAGGCAGAGGTTAACACAGATATTGTAGCTGAAGCTGAAAGTAACCTTGCAGAAGCTGTAAACTGGAAAGAATCTGCAGCCGAAGAGTTAGAACAGGCGCAGGATAACTTCGACTCTATTAAAGCCGTCTATGATGTTTCGGATTTGGAGTATCAACAGGCTGAGATTGTTCTGCAGGCAGCACAGCAGAAATTCGATATAGCCGGCCAGGGTGTATTAGACAGAGAAGAAGAACTTCAGTTTGCTCATCAGCGTGTAGAGGTATTAGACGACCTTCGCGGTTTCTTAGCCGAAGAGGAATCCGAACGGCAGGAATGGGTCGATACATTGGAGAATATGCCTAATGTCGATTGGTATGATGATCCGGTTGCGGCAGCCAGAGTCTGGGGTAAATACCAGAGGTTAGAAGCGCAAAAGGTTATTCAGGACGCTCAGCGGGGTATAGAGTTTGAAAATATTGAAAATCCGCATGATGCCAGTTATGCTGCCAGCCAGTTACAGCAGATGAAACGGTATTTAGAAAGTAACCTGTCGTTGTGGGAAAGTTACGTTGAAGTAGCAAAAGATAATGTGGTTATTGCTCAAAACGATAAACAGGCAGCTGTCCAGTCTCTACAGACAGCTGTAGCTGAAAAGAACTTAGCCGAACAACAATTAGCTAACGCCCAGACCCAGATAGAGGCGCAGATTGCTCAACAGAGGCTTAATACAGCTGTTCAGGCTGTTCAGGATAAGCAGGATAATCTGGAGTTTGCAGAGGGTAACTTTGCCAGAGTAGAACAGGTTTTAGCTAATAATCTTAATATCAGAACCAATATTCAGGATACTCTGGATACGGTTAACCAGGATAATGTAAATATTTCCGAATTAACTCCTGCAGAAGCTACCAACTTGATGATGAAATGGCGTACTCTGGTTACCGAAGCAGAATTAGCCAATGCCCATAAATACCTGGATAACCAGGATTTAATGTTATCCGGAGCACAAGCCGGTATAGATTATCAGCAGGCACAGTTAGAACAGTTAGATAGTTTTGTAGGCCATCAGTCTGAATTGTGGCAGGTATATCTGCAAGGCCGTAACAGCCAGATAAACGAAGCTGAAGATGATTTAGTTAAAGCAAAGCAGGCCTTTAATCAGGCGAAAAAAGATTTAACCGATGCTGATACAAAGTTTGACCGGGAATGGGCTCAACGCAATTTAGAAAATAAAGAACAGGATTTATCAATAGCTCAACAGACTCTGGATTCTTTGAAGACGGAAAGAACGGCAATACAGGAACACATAGCTGAACTCACAGGGTTAGAAAGTGAAGTTAATGCTATACAGCTTGAGGATTATACCCCGGAATTCCGCGAACAGATAGCTGCTCAGAGATACGAATGGGCGCAGGATAATGTAGCCGCAACCCAGAGAGAACTTGCCAGGGCACAGATGAGTTTAGAGTTTGCTCAAACCCAGGTTGAGAGGCTGCCGGCAGCCCGGGAATATCTAAATGCTGTTTTGGAGAGAGCCGAAGAAGAAGATTGGGAGATGACTCCGAAAGTAGAAGAATATTTAGACGGAGTAAGAGCAGAATTAGAGTCGGTTTCAGAGTCCGGCAAAGAATATACCCGCAGGCACGAAGAATTAGCCGGTGCTACAGCATATTTAAACCAGGCACAAAACAGCCTATCTCAGGCAGAGGAAGTTTCTGAGTTAACGGCGGATGAACTGCAAACCGCGCAGTTACAGGCACAAAATCCTTACATAGACCCTGAAACTTACAGAGATATGCAGGCAGAAGATTTAGACAAAGCTCAAACATATTTTCAGAATACAAAACAGATGGCTGAGAAAGCCAAAGAAGAAAAAGAAGAATATTTCGGCGGTGTTACCTATTCGCCGAAACTTTCGCCGCAGGAGTTTCGCACAGCGGTTATAGATTATTACGGCGAGGATGCTTCGAAAGCGGCAAATTATATAAACTGGCGTACTGAAGCTGTAGAGAAGACATTCGAATTGATTAAACGGTACCGTATAGGGCGGAGTAACCTGCTTGATTCGTTAAGCGACATTATCGATAGAGGTTTTGATATAACTGCTCAGCGTAAACAGTTAGAATCAGAACGTAAAGATATACTTTCGCTGGGTAAAGACATACAGAATATGCAGGCCGGTTACACATTATCTAACGCTGAATTGGTAAGAGATATTCTTAAAACCGCTATAGACGGACAAGCTGAAAAAGAAGGCTGGCCGCAAGAGGAGACAGCCGAAGCTAAACGCTATGTTGACGAATTCGTTGTTTACCTTAAATGGAAGACCTGTGTTGGTACTACCCGGTTAATACGCAGTGCCGAAGAGTTAGAAGATATGAGTGTCAGCAGGTCTGACCCTGAATTTTTAGTTTTAGAACCTTCGAAAGATGAATCGACCCGTTCAAGACAGAAATTCCTTATGAACGTACTTTATCTTGCTCAGAACGGCATAATGAGCAATATCACCAATTACGGATATGCGCCTTTGACTATACATGACGCAGCAGTAATTTTAAATAAACATCATATAGATTTTTATACCGGTTCCAGCCAGATACACGAGAATGCGGCTTCTGCGCAATGGCTGGGATTAGGGTTAAGGAGTTACGGCGATAACTGGCAGAATTTAGCCGCTTTACAATGGCATACCCGGTCCCGTACCGAAGAACACGGCCCGAATAGAGAAGAAGATGTCAAACAACAGCGGCTGGTATTGTTTGATACGTTTACTGTAGATTTAAAAGGAGACGTTCATTTCGGCTATGCCGGGTTAATCGATTTTGCTTTATCCGACAATAATACTATTATAGCCCAGGATATTAAGATAAAGAAAGACTTGGGTAAATGGAGAGGGTTTGATACTTCAGTAGTCTTCGAAGGCGGGTTTGTGCGTACTTCCGGACAGGATACCGGAGCTTTCAGTGTACATAATTGGGTTATCGGCAGAGACGAGATTATACCGTTCAGTTACGATTTGACCGAGAATTTCTGGCGGGTAGAAGGCGGTATTGAGCTTAACCGTTATGTTGAAGATTCTAAAGGGAGAAAACTGCCGCAGAACGCTATGATTTTTTTAAGGCACGAAGGCGACGACAGTAAATGGGCAAAACACGATTCTACAGTTTTAGCCGGAGTCCGTGGCCGGACACCTCTGGGATTAGAAATAAATAACCGGCCTCTTCAGCTGGTAGGTGAAGCAGGATTCGGTACAGGTGCCCGAGTCAAAGGGGCTATACTTATACCTCTGGCTAAAGATGTCAATCTACAATTAGGCGGTACAGTAGATACTATTTACGATATCAGGTCTTTTAACGGAAGCGTTGAATTCCCATTAGGGCCGTTTGATATTGTGTTAGGCCTGAACTACGGTATATATGACCAGGTACACGGCCCGGTTATTCAATTTGGGGTTAAGACTCACGGTGAGCCGGTAGAATTTACCCGGCACCAAGAAGGCCCTTATAAAGGGTTGATTAAAGGCGGTAAACCTGAACATTACACGCCGTTATCTAAACCTGACAGAGATTATCCTGTAGGTGTTGAGACTATTACTGGCCGTGCTATAAAGCAGCAGAGCCAGGAGCTTACTCAACCGCAGCGCTGGGTAGATAACCAGTTCAGCCCTAACGGCCTGATTATTGAACCCGGGACTTACGGTAAAGCCCATCTTATAACCCAGGCACTTTATATAATAGAATGTGCCTATTCGGATAATCCCGAAAGAGCTAAACCGGTTTTAGAGGCTTTAAGAAGGGTATATGAAAATAATTCCGGCGAAGGGTTCAGGCGGTTAGAGTTCAGAGGGTTTAAATCCGAGTTTGACGCTGAAAATCCTAAATCTGCGCTAGGTACTTATGAAGATTTATCAGAATACGATAACGCTTTATTAGCTTTAGCCATTATAAGATATACACAGAGGACTGTTTCTTTACCGGGTATGCCGCTGGGAGATACTACCTATTTACCGATGGCTGAGACTATACTGGGTAAACCCGTATTTGAGCGTAACTGGTTGACTAAAGAACCGGAATTCAAAGGGTTTGAAGGCGGCATACTGGAATTTCAGGATGAATCAGGCGCAGTCGCTCAAAACCCGGGTACACGTATAGGCGGCAAAAAGGATGTAACCGTACACAGATATGATACTAAAGCGCAGTTAATGGTATATTTAGCTGTCAGGTCGCTGTTTGATTACTATGCTTCTCATAATATTTACGGTGATAATTGTGAAGATTACAAATCGACTTATTACAATGCAGCTGCCGGAAAGATTGCTGAATACCTGTTTGGCGAAGCTTTTGATGAGGATAGAGGCTATTTTGTACCGTATAGAGAAAAGAGAGTTACTAAAGGTTTCTTAGGGTTCAAAGACGAAGAAGTTACTTACGGTAACACTTACGATGCAGAACTTCAGGCTTTAGCTGTATATATACTTGGTCCTGAGGAGATTTATACCCATTTAGGCACATCCGGACAAAATGCCGGTGCTGACATGGTTACGGCTTTAAGCCGGCAGTTATTAGCTGAATCAGAAAAACATATACAAGGCCGGCCGCTTCATACTTACTGGCTGATAGAAGCTTATCAGAGAGTAGCCGGTGTATACCATTCTGAATCAATGGCACAACAAGCTCAAAATTATCTTAATAAAGCAAGCCGGTTACAGGCAAGATTAGACGAACAAACCAATTTAACAGCCAGCGGCCAGAGTTATAACCTGGCTGACAGAGAAGATACAAATATATCTGCAATTACAGTTTTATTAGATTTAGGCAAGAACGGTACTGCTGAACTGCTTGGCCGCCAGCATGATATTTCCGGAGATGAATATCTCCAGAGGCTTGATAATAAAGTGCAGGAACAGCAGATTGAAACAGAAGAATCTTTAGGAAATGCCGAAGTACAGCCGTTAAGTAATAGGTTCAGAGCCGTTATTGTAACTTTAGATAACAGGTTTGTACGTATGGTAGCTGTTGAAGATAAAGAAAAAGCCAGGCTGGCGGATTCAGAGGATGCTGAGGCTTACGGTATCTTACCGGGCACGGTTATTATAGAAGAGGAAGGCCAGATATATAAGGTTAAACCTTCAGAATTACGTGCTGATTATATGAAGGGTGCGGTAAGGGATTTGAACAATAATTTTATCCGGTGGCTTACCCAGAAAGATTGGGCGGAGAGCATTAAAGCAAGCGTTGAAGATAGCCGTAAATATGGTGTTAAACCCGGCCAGATTATATTGAAAGAAAACGGGCGGGTATATAAAGTTGAACCCCGGACACAGATTCTCTTCGGCATACCTGCATACGAACAGACTATCGAAGGATTAAATGGCTGGGGGTTAAAACTCTTCTTAGACGGCCGTGTAGAAGAGTTAACCGAAGAT
Source organism: uncultured Planctomycetia bacterium (assembly GCA_964496355.1). GTDB lineage: Bacteria > Omnitrophota > Gorgyraeia > Duberdicusellales > Duberdicusellaceae > CAZBZJ01. The sequence continues at coordinate 17,276 of CAZBZJ010000006.1, forward strand.
GATTTAAATTCTGTGCTGGTATTAAAGGATTTAGGTGCGCAAGGAGAGGGATTTAGCAATATCGATTATGAATATGTACCTTTTGAAACCGCTAAAGAACATTTAGCTGTTATGGAGATTACCCAGAGGGCTGAAATGAATACCTATTTAGCTGATTACCAAGGGGATAAAGACGAAGTTTTTGTATATCTTATAGGCCCGGAAGGCGAGAAATACTTTATGCCGGCTAATGTTCTGGTAATACCGGCACAGGAAAAAGGCGCTTTGCCGGCTATAGTTAAGCCGGGCCGTAAGATGACCGAACGGTATATAGAAGCTTTGCAGGGATACGGTATTTTACATAGAAAAAGGCAACCCGACGTTATATTAACACAGGCAAATTTTGAAAACTTGATTGATGAGGTTAATGACGGCCGGCAGATTAGAGGTATACCGGTTAAAATCAAGAATTCAGACGGTGTTACCGAATACAGGCGCGATAAGTCCGATGATTTAGTCTATAAGTTTGAGGTTGTAGATAATTCCGGAAAAGTCAAAGGCGATTTAGAGGTAGGCATAAAAGGCCTTAAGATGTTGCAGAGTTACGCTAAAAACCGGTATGTTATCCCTACAAAAGCCGGTGATTTATATCTTACCGAACGTCAGTTGGTAGAAAAAATAGAGTCCGGAGAGATAGAAGGTTTCCGGATAATAGAAAGAGGTACAGATACTATTTTAGCGGTTCCTGATTATGACGAAAAGTATGAACCGGAAAAAGGCGATTTATTAGTAAAAACCAATCAAGACGGCGCAGAAACCGAAATATCGTATCGTCCTATAGGCGTGCCTCTGGATGCTTTAAGGAGAGCGCTGGCATATATAGAGAACCGGCTTTGGTTTAATGCTGAAACAAAAGAATTTATCATTGCCGACAACCCGGATGAAATTCGAATACCCGGCGGCCGGGTAATTGGCTGGATAAACAGTATTAATTATGAATGGAAACTTTTGCGCACGCCTATCACCGAAAACATTTTCGATGCTCTTACCTGTGAAGAAGGCTGGGATAAATGGTTTTTAAGTACGGTTCAGGTTAAACGGCAGGTTAAAGGTTATGCTGAGTATCTCTGGTATTTAGACAGTAACTATAACGGTATAGAAGATTCCGGTGAAATCAAAAAGTGGTTTGATTTCGGAGTTAACGAACCTGAACCTGAAGCTGAAAGCAAGTTACTTAATGACTGGCGGCCGGTAAGAACTTTAAACATAGTCAAAAAGTCCGAAGAAGACCCTTACATAGAGCTGAATGAAGCAGGCAAAAAACGGTTAAGAAACTTACAAGATACAAAACTTTTGGTAGTCCGGCCGGACGAGACTTCTTTCCATATGGATTTCGGAAAATTAAAGGCGAGGATAGCCGAGTTTATAAACAGGGATTTTAAGGTAATGGTTATTGGCCCTGAAGGAAGGGTAGACGAACTCTATTATCTG
>CAZBZJ010000007.1:0-17791 GCA_964496355.1 uncultured Planctomycetia bacterium
AGCCATTAATAAAAATTTCTTTGATTCTTTCATCCAGCCCTTCCTTTTAGCGAATTTTTAATTCTTTGCCTTCTAAATAGCAAACCGGCTATTCATTAAGGTAAACTCCGTTAGAGAAATTAAGTTCTCTAACGGGGTGAATTTTTTTGCCCCTTTTAAAGTTTCTCTTTACACGCGGCAGGCGAACCGCAGAGCTTTTTCCTATCCGCCTTGTCTGCCTTCTTCTTGTCTTGAGCAAAAATACTCTCACTGGTAATCCACGAATTTAAGTTTTTGACAAAATTCTTGGCGTAAGAATTTCGCGGGCACAAAGAGTAATTCGTCCATAACCCTTCATTGTCGCTTTCGATAAAAGCGGCTGCTTTTAGTTTCTTAAGATGCCTGGATACACTCGGCTGGCTTATCCCCAGCACAAAAGCAATTTCGCAAACGCACATTTTTTTACCCTGAAGCATATTCAAGATTCTTATCCTGTTAGCGTCTGCTGATGCCTTCACGATTTTGTCTAAATCTTTGATTAGTAACTTGCCCATCACTTCCCCTGACTTCTAAATAGCCGTATTGCTATATAGCGTAACTCATGCCTTATCTATTGTCAAGGTTGAATTTTATTTTAGTTTCTTTATCCATGCCGGTCAATGAATTATCGTTCTGCCGGCTGAATTCATCGTTTCCTTGCTTCATCTTTTTTCCGGTTTGATAAATGCAGCCGGAACCATTTCTCAACTTCAACAAGGCTATAAATAAATACCCCCGCTAAAAGAATAACTATCCAGGAAGCTAAAGAAATCGGAGCGCTGTGGAAAAAAACATTCATCACCGGCAGGTAAACAAACATTATCTGCAAAACCGCCATCGTACAGACACCAAAAATCATCCAGCGATTCGAGAAAAATCCCAATCTTAGCATTGAACGTGCTAATGACCGGCAAGCAAAAAGATAAAAAAGTTCCCCAAAAACCAACAGACTTACCGCCGCAGTCCGGGCTTCTTCAATACTGGCCCCATTCTTTTTTTGATAAAGAAAAAACCCGAAAACCCCTAAAGCCAGCAACACACCCACAAAAATTGTCCGCACCAGAAGCTCACCGGTCATAATCGGCGTTTCAGGATCGCGCGCAGAACGCCGCATTAATCCGGGTTCTTTTGCTTCAAATGCTAAAGTCATACCCAAACATAAGGCAGTAGTCATATTAACCCAAAGTATCTGAACAGGAGCAATCGGCAGCAATATACCGCCAAAAATCGCGATCATGATAGCAAGAGCTTCACCCAGATTCGTCGGGATTGTCCAAACTATGAATTTTCTTAAATTATCAAAAACACAACGCCCTTCTTCCACCGCTGCTTCAATTGAAGCAAAATTATCATCGGCCAATACCATATCAGCCGATTCTTTAGCAACTTCGGTACCTGAAAACCCCATAGCAATACCTATATTCGCCTGTTTTAAAGCCGGCGCGTCGTTAACACCGTCACCGGTCATTGCCGTAATGTAATCATGCGCCTGCAATGCTCTAACCAGACGTATCTTCTGCTCCGGGGTTACCCGGGCGAAAACCGGCACGTTATTAACTATACTTGCTAAATCTTCATCGTTTAAACTCTCTAATTCTTCACCTGATAGAGCGCGTATCTCATCGCTAACATCCTCGCTGGATAAAACATTTTTTAGCCTTAACTTTTGAGCTATTGCCTTAGCCGTAACTACATGGTCTCCGGTTATCATCTTTACTTGAATTCCCGCGCTGTAACAACTTTTTACCGCTTCAATGGCTTCAGCGCGTGCAGGGTCAATCATACCCTGAAGCCCTAAGAAAATAAGCGATTCTTTTATGTCTTCATGGCCTATGTTTTTTTTATCTTCGGCAACGTCTATCCTGGCAAAAGCCAATATTCTCAATCCTTGTGATGCCATGTTTTCTGCCTTTTTTTCAACCGCTTCCCGATTCAATTCGGTTATTACGCCATCACTCTTAAGTTCACGGCCACAGCGAGAAAGGACTTTTTCGATTGAACCTTTAACATAGATAACATTCTTTTCTTTATTAACCTTATGTAAAGTCGCCATATATTGGTATTCCGATTCAAATGGTATGCTATCTAAACGCGGTAACTCTTGAATGTCTTTTCCTATAATAGACTGTGCCTTACGCGCCGAAACAATTAACGCACCTTCAGTCGGATCCCCCTCAACCATAAATTTAGCGTCTTTTTCAACAACCTGACTATCATTGCATAAATATCCTGCTGTCAAACATTCCTGTAATGCCTGATTAAGAGAATTATCTTCGCCTGCTGCAGATATCTCGCCTTCGCTTGAATATCGTTTCCCGGAAACATCATATATCTGTCCTCCGCTCAATATTCGCTGAACAGTCATCTGATTTTCGGTCAAAGTACCTGTTTTATCGGAACAAATTACACTCGTGCTTCCTAAAGTTTCTACGGCTGGCAAGTTGCGTATAATTGCATTTCTTTTTGCCATCCTGGCTACACCTATCGCAAGCGTAATAGTAACCGCAGCCGGCAACCCTTCAGGAATAGCCCCTACAGCAAGTGCTACCGCTGCCATAAACATTTCTGCCAGGGAATTACCGCGCATTACGCCAATAATAAACACACTAACAGCAAGCGCCAGAATAACATATAATAATTTGTGACTGAACTGATCAATCTTTATAGTAAGAGGCGTTTGCAGATCTTCTGCTGTAGAAACTAATCGGGATATCCTGCCTACTTGCGTATTGTCACCGATAGCGGTAACCACGCCTTTTGCCTGGCCATAAGCAACCAGAGTAGAAGCATAAGCCATATTATTCCTGTCAGCAAGCACTGCGTCAGCCTTTACGACTCCTGTTCTTTTTTCTACCGGCGCCGATTCACCGGTAAGCGCGGACTCATTAAGGCGCAGGTTACGAACACTGAAAAGCCTGAGATCAGCCGGAACCTTATCACCAGAAGAGATAATAACGATATCGCCGGGAACAATTTCAGTAGATAAAACCTGCTCTTTTTTTCCAGAACGAATAACAGTTGCCTGTGCAGTCATTGAACGTGAAAGTGCGTCTATCTCTTTTAGGGCTTTCGATTCCTGAATAAACCCAACAATAGAGTTTACAAGAACAACACCAAATATTACCGAAGCATCAACTCCTCCTTTAAGCCATAAAGTAATACCTGCAGCTACGACAAGAATATATATAAGCGGTTGGTTAAATTGCTGGGAAAACCGCATCCAGGCAGGCACTTTTTTTTGACGAGTAATTTGGTTAAGGCCAAAACGTTCCTGGCGATTACGGACCTTTTCCGAAGCAAGCCCGGCAGAAACATCTACAGCAAGCTTGTCAGCTGTTTCTTCAAACGGGATGGAATGCCATGGCTCTTTAGAAATATCTACAAATTTCATCAACCATAATAAATGTTTTTTGTCTTATATTTTCGCTTAGCGGTGTAATACTAACAACACAGACAGGTCGGCCCTGTTCTTTAGACATCTTCTTGTATTTATAATATTTGTCAAAAGTTGAGACCTGACCCCTCTGGCCTTACCGCAAACTAAAAAAAATCAGTAAGTGCCCCCAACTCTCCCGGTTGTCAATATTTGTCAAAAATTGAGACCTGGCCTCAACTCTTAGTTAAGGGGTTGGGGTTGAGGAGGTTACCGAAGGCCGGGCTGGAGATTCTTCCTGAAGGCCTTCGAGTTCGTCCAGTAGTTGGTCTATAGTCTTTTCCCGCTTCTTCATAAACTCTTTCTCTGCTTCTCTTATAGCTTCTTCCTCCCAGATTTCGCCATCCATTTTATTGCCAATCTCAGCCTCTATGGACTGATCACCGGAAACAATATGGGGGGTTAACAGAATAACTAATTCATTCTTACTCCATTCATCCTTCTCACTGCGAAAAAAGACGCCCAAGCCAGGAATGCTCCGTAAAATCGGTACGCCTTTGGTTTCTTTGGTATGAGTACTCTTGCGCAATCCACCAAGAATAACAGTTACACCGTCTTTGAGAATCACCGTAGTCTCAGCTTCAGAAGTGGTGACTATCGGGATCTCTGTAGTCTTATCTTCAGTAGTTATCTCGGTTCTAACAGAAGAGCTGATTTCCGGCCTAATCCGTAGAGTAATATACCCTTCACGGTTTATCGTAGGGGTTACAAATAACTTAACACCAACATCGACAAAATTTACTTCCTGAGAAGTAACAGCCGATTCACCCACCTGGGAAGTCGAAGAAGTAATATATGCATCGCGGGTACCGACGAGAATCTTTGACTCTTCATTGTTCAAAGCCAGTATCCGGGGCGTAGAGAGAACACGGGTTTCACCGAATATTTCTAAAAACTCAACAATCGCACGGTAATCGTCTCTGCCGCTTATATCACTGTCGCTTAACCCCACAGTTCCCAGTGATACTTTCTCAGTAGTAGCCGAAGGGGAAGGAATAGTAAAAGCACCTTTAAGCTCAAAATACTTCTCAATCCAGTAGTCCCAGTTCACTCCGGAATAAAACTTATCAGAAGGCTTAAGCTCAATAATCTTAGCATCAATTAAAACCTGTAAGGGCTTAACATCAAATGCCTCAATTATCCGGGTGATTTCCTTAATTTTTTCGGAATAATCGCTCACAAAAATCTTATTGCTAGTCTCATCAATACTTAGCATACCAATATCTGGCGTTAAGGCGCCTTCAAGAGCTACCTGTACTTTTTCAGCCGGCATATAATTCAGTTCAAAAACCTTGCTGATAAGGGGTGTATCCACTTGTTTAACTATTTCAGTAATCTGAGAAACTTTTTTAGGAGTATCCATTACTACCAGGGTCTTTGACGGCCCATCGACAAAAACCGCACCTACTTTAGAAACAACCTGTGAAACCAATTCCTTTACGCGCGTAACATCGGTATGTTTTAAATCAAAAGTTTTGGTCTCACGCTTATCCTCGTAATGCTGGCCATACTTTAGTTCATAATCACGAGCCGGCATAATATAAATGATACCGCCTTGTTTCTCTAAAGCAAGGTTAGCAGATACTACAACCATATCCAAAGCTTCCATTATCGGCACATCTTTTAAAAACAACGTAACCCTGCCCCTGACATTACCATTAATCGAAAGGTTCAACTCTCCTTTATCCGCTAAAATCTTAAGCACATCTACTACATCCATGCCCTTGACGTCAAGCGTTATTCTGGTATCATCTGCGCTGCGCGGCAAAGGGTTACTGACGGGGTTATTTTCCTGGTTTTTGTTAACTTCTCTGGCCGAATTCGAATCCGGATTGTGCGGGCTGGAAACAGATTGCGCCTTCTCAGCTAATAGAGGTAACGAGAAAATAAATATCTCTATAAAAAGAATTACTATCAGCGCTGATAGTAATTTTATATATTTATTACTTTTAAGCATTTCTTTCAATTTTAACTGCGATATTAACTCTTATAAATAGAACTCGATGTGTTCCCCGTTAAACCGAAGCCTGACCGAATCATCCTTAATCTCTTCTACCACAACGCCTTCCAGAAAGCTCTCTCCTTCACTGAGATAGAAGCTTTGATGCAAATCGATATGCTCTATAACAGCCTTCTTGGGTGTATTTTTGATAACACCGACCAATTTAAGATTGCGTTTTAAATCACTTAAGATTTTATTGGCGGCTTCAGAGCCTGCACCGGCTTGCTCTTCATAAACCGGCGCAAACAGTTCTCTTCTTTGAATTTGGCTTAAAAAAGATTCGTAGTCCTTGCTGGATTTAACCTCGCGGCTACGCACATCTGAAGGCATATCAGATATCTGATCTGAATGAAAAGCAGACGGATATGTCTGTTGCAAAGAAAGAGTATAAGCTACATAAAAACCAGATACTAGAAGGACTAAAAATAAAAAATTGCGTAAAAAACTTATTTTTAAAATCACGGTTTTTTTATTGGTATATATACTATTAAACTTTTTTTTTGGCTCTTTGTCAAGATTTAAACCGCAATATTTATTTAATATTATTAAATGAACAAACGTGACGCAACCACCCGGCAGCGAAGTTTGCGCACATTTCTACCCATAGGAGATACACGGAAAGATAACACCCGGGTAAAGGAGGGTATTTTTTCCAGATGATGGATAAATTTAAAAATTGAAGTAAAGTCGCCGACAAGCTCAACATCCAAAGAGACGACAGAATATTCTTTGCCTGTATCACTGCTGAGAGGCTTTATCCCTTCGATACTTAAGCCAAACTTATTTGCTGCATTGCGAATATCCTTAAAAAGATTAACCGTAACCACTTCAGCATCAGCACCGGTCTGGAAAGTCTTCTTATAACTCTCATAAAGCGAAGCTATATCCTCGCCCCGGGCAACCATGCTCGAATATCGTTTTAAAAGCGCGCTTTTTTTGCTTATACTTTGATTTAACCTATCCAGTTCAGCCTCAAAGGGTACGATAATAAATTCGAATACCAGCGCAACAAAGCCCAAAAATAAAGTAGCATATAATATGGTTTTCTCACGCTTGCTTAGCTTTCGGAACTTCATCGGACACCCCTGGTCTTTCCGTAAATATAAAATTTTATTACCGGCCGGTTATTCTCTTTGGCTTTCGACGCACTCTTAATTTTAGCATCTTCAAAAGCATTGTTCTTATTCAAAGAAGAAACTATATCGAAGACATCAGACATCTGCCCTGTATACCCTTTTAAATAAAAATCGCCGGACCGGTCAAAATCTAGAAGGGTAAGCTTCGTACTCTGAGGCATAGGCAAGATAATATTATAGAGAAATTCTGATAATAACCCCTGGCTCGAGAATTCGCTATTTATAATTTTCAGTTTATCAGTAACCTCCTCGAGTTCTTCGGCTTCCACCTTAACCTTAGACAGCTTGGAATTCAGATATTCTAAATGCTGGTATTTCTCGAATACATACTTAAACAGAAAAAGCCCGCAGATTAAAATAATCTCTATGCCGACTACCGCATATCCTGCAAATTTATTCCGCTTCTCTAAATCACGCCTGCGTTTCTGGAGAAAATCAAAAGAAAAATCCAGCCGCTTATCAGATTTTTGTAAAGCCAGGCCTAAAACTGAAGCTACCGAATATCCTTTTTCGGAGATTGTTTTTGATATTTTTTTATCTACGACGAATTTTTCGGTTGAGTTTTTGTACTCGGTACTGGCAACCTGTACCCGCTCCATCAGCGCCGGATGGTGGTTTCCAGTAAATATAACCCTGCTGAAACTCTTCTTGCCAAACTCCCGCTCAAATATCTTTAATGACTGGCTCACCCCGCTGACAAACTCCTGGCTGGTTGCCCCGGAAAAAGACCGGGAAAAAACCATTTTATCCCTATCTATTACTAGAAATTCAGCCGAAGGCTTATCCATATCGACCAGCATTACAGGCTTAGCGTCATCCGGTTTTTTCAGCTTCTTGCTCTGATATGAATACCAATCTTCCAACCCCTGGCTGCTTATGGTAACGATGTCGGGGGCTATCTTATTTTTACTGAAGAACTCCAGAAGGTGCTTTATTTTCTTTTTCTGAATGATAAATACGACAATTTTAGAAAAGCCTTCTTTACCGCCGGCAACCACAAAATCATAGATGACCTCATCCACAGAATACGGAAGTATCTTAGGCAATTGAAAGTAAAACATCTTTTCTATTTCTTCTTTGTTTTCAGATGGAAGAGAGATAAATTTAATCAGGAAGAACGAACGCGGCAGGCTAACCACTAGCCGGGCGTATTTCTTCTTCGCGCACTTAGATAAAGCTTCCTCTAAATCCTGGCTGGTGAGTTCATCTTTATATTCGGTAACGTCAAAACTATTAAGCCGGGGTTTACCTTTGCCGCCGGTTATACCACAGACTTTTATATATTTCGAACCTATCTCTAAAATTAAGGATTTTTTACTCTTCATACCAGTACTCTGGTGTTATTTTATCGGATTCCCGCCTGACTATACAAGTAATTTTTTTAGTAACTCTACCGACTTCGGCTTGACTGATTATTTTGAAAAACGATGAATTTGTGATTATATCATCATTCAGATGGCTACATACCTTATAATCCGAATAATCCGAACCGCCTATACCGCAATAAACATCATTGCCTTCGCCTCGATCGGTGACAAAAGTCGCGATATTATCAAGAGTTAACGGAAGTGGAAGGCCATCATTAAATTTTCCTGCCGCATGTAGACTCGCCAAAACCTCTCTCGAAGCTGTATTCACATTAACTTTGCTATCTGTAAAAACAGTAACAAAATCGTTTATCTTCCCGTAATCTTCCGGATCAAAATCAGCTATTAGCAACAACTCTTCTGCCACGCTCAAATGGGTATTCTTTACATTGTCTTCATAGCTACCGTCACCATCCTCATCAACGTAATCTGTAATGTTGTCAATCTTGTTCTCTTCAATATCCAGCGCTGCAAATAATCCTTCAAAAATGTTTTTTTCGTCAACGATATTATTTATATTCAGCCTTGCTGACTCGTCCTCTATCTCTACAGTTAACTTGCCCATCCTCCTAGGAACGGAATAAGCAACCTCTTTTTCAATACCTTGCGCCCAATCCTCTCCCCAATAATCCACCTCCGCGCCTTCATCTAAGTCAATAGATAACATGTTTTTAGCAATATTTATTCCGGAAACCGCTAAATAAAAAGCCCGGCTTTTGTCGATAAACAGCTTGGTCTTCCGGGTTTGTATATGAGCTTTAAAGGCTATTCCGGTTAAAAGTACCACAATAAGCATAAGCAGCCATAAAGCAAATATGGTAAAAAAGCTTCGTTTCATAAAAAAATCTACTTTCCTGTATAAATAAACACTTTTTTGCTAAAAATCCGGCTTTTATCGTCCGGGAGCGAATATTTTAAATCTATATTTACTTTTTTCGGCAATACACCTTTATCTTCATCCTGTCCCCATTCGCCTTTCGGCTCATCAGCTTCAGAACTCTGATAGGAAAATTCTAAATGCTCTACATTATCAATATAGCTAAACTCTTTTCGGGCATCCTCGCTTTCCTGTAAAGGGATGACCATCTTTTTTAAAAGAACTCCATCCTCAAAAGTATAGTTTATATGGTAGACCTGAGGTTGATTTTCGGAATAATCAAAGAGTACGGTATAAAACTCAACTCCATTATTCTTGCCGGCGAATCCGCTTTCAGCCGCGTTCCATTCTATACTGTTACGCATCTCCTGCGCCATCCGGTCGAGGTTAAGATAAACTGACTGTATCTGGCCGGGGCCTGCCTCGAATTTGCGGCGTAAAGAAACTCCTGACCGGAAAAGGAAATAGAGAGAAACTGAAAGGACCGAAAAGATTGTAACTGCAACCATTATCTCAATTAAGGTTAGAGAATCTTTTCTATGGCATCTCATTTTGAAAGTTCAACCTCTAAATACAGGATTGAATCGAATACAGTTTTACTCCCGGGCTTACGGCTGCTTGTTTGTAAATGTAGTGCGGTAATATTTGACGATTCCGAAGAATTCAAATCAAGGTTCCATTCGTACCTGCCATCATCGGAAATTCCGCTGGTATCTATATCATCTTCTGAAAACCCCTCTCTTGCTTGCTGCATCTGTAAATCCCAGAATTTATCTTCAGAGAACCGGATTAAATTTAAATAATCCGAACTCTTCTTGCTTGTTTTAATAAAAATCCGGTATCCGCGGAATATGAATACCGAGATAATAGATACCAATAAAACTACAAAAGAAACTTCAAACAATGCTATCGCTCTCTTATAATTTTTCATATCCCATCTACTTTCTACCATCTCTATGGACTACCAACTATAGGCTCGACAGTAATCTTCCCGTCAAACCCCTGACTCTCAATAACCGCATCTTTTCCCGATTTTTTATCTTTAATACTCATACTGAACTCCGTCATCGTACCGTCAGGATAAAAAATTATTTTTTCAGCCTTATCAATATCAACAGCTATATTTTCAGGCACATCAACATGGTGAAGGAAATCCTCTTCTGTAAGCCCTCCGGGAACAACAATTCCCGGTCCTTGTGATTCTTCGGTGTTGAATCGTTTGATGCCCAATATCCTGCTCCCCGAATAATAATCAGCTTCTAAAATATTGCCTTTGAGAACTGCCTGTGTTTTTGCATAATCTAATAACAGGTAGGCTTTATTTACAAAAGATTTAAATGAGGACGAACTTATACTCTTTCTTATAGCCGGCATATTCAGGCCGAGAACTATGGAAATTATCAAAACTACCAGTAACAGCTCAAGTAAGGTAAAGCTATTTCGATTCTTCCCAATTAGTAACATCATCCTCAGAACCTAAAACCTTATCGTTGCCTTTTGAAACCAAATCATAATCAATACCGTGTTCGGAAGGATACTTGTAATGATAAGGTTCACCCCATGGGTCTTTAGGCATCTTTTTTAAATATGGGCCGTCCCAGTTCTCTTCTTGCGAAGGGTCATTCACCAAATCTTCTAACTGATCGGGATAAGAGCCTGTATCCATCTCATATAAATCCAAAGCTTGCGGGATATTTACCTCAACATCGGCTTTAGCCGCAATCTTTCTGGCCTTTTCCGCCCTACCGGCTAACCGGGGTACGACTAACCCCGCTAAGATACCGATAATTATTACCACTAACATCAATTCAATTAACGTGAATGATCTCTTCATTCCTTACCTCCCCGATAGAAATAATAAATATATAGGGTTATTCTTTGATTATTATCGGCCCTGAGGCAATCCTGCCGAAGGGTCTTTATTTAATCCGTAGTCGATAGTCCACAGAGAAACTTAAATCAGAGCAATCAGCTTTACATCCGCGTTGATCAGCGTTCCTCAAAAATTAAAATCAATCGAAAAAATCGGCAATAAAATGGATATAACTATTAGGAAAACAATAAATCCGACGCCGACTATTAAAAACGGCTCTAATAAACTCATCAAATGCTTTATCTGCCGGTTTATATCCTTATTATAATCACGAAATACATTTTCTAAAACTCTGTCTAAAACCCCTGAGCGTTCGCCCACAGCAACCACATTTATAAATGCCGGGGGAAATACAGGATTCTTTTTCATAGATTCGTTCAAGGATACACCCTGATGTATATCAGTCCGTATTTGAGATATCTGCTCGCGAAAGAAAAGGTTAGGTATATTCTTACTGAGTAAATCCAAAGCCTGTCCCAATGACACGCCATTGCGCAAAAGTAAAGATAGAGTCCGGGCAAACTGGGAAAGCTCAATCTTATTAAGTAAATTGCCCAGCACAGGCAGGTTCACTTTGAATTTTTCCCAGCCAAACCTGTTCCTGGGGTTTCTTAGAAATTGCCGGAATAACAGAAATGCTAAAGCTGCGCCTGCTAAAATACCCAGCCCGTATTTAGAAAAGAATTCGGATACTGATATCAAGATTGTCGTCATAAGCGGCAACGTCTGTCCTAATTCTTCAAAGATTGTTACCAGTTTAGGCACAACAAATGTCAGAAGTACAAATATTGTCAAAACCCCAACTACTAAAATCAGTAAAGGATAGGTCAAAATAGAAACCATATTGGTTTTAAAGTCGAGATCTTCCTCTAAAAATTCTGCTACCCTGCGTAAATTCTCACCTAAAGAACCTGACTTTTCGCCTATTTCTACAAGAGAAATATATAAAGTCGAAAAAAGCTTCGGATATTTGCGCAGGCTTTCAGAAAAATCAGCACCTTCCTTAACCGTCATTGAAATATCTGCGATGATTTCCTTAAACCTCATATTTTCAGCCTGGGCTTTTAATGCTTCGAGAGATTCTATTAATGTAGCGCCGGAATTCATCAAGGTGGATAACTGGTGGGTAAAATCGATTGTGTCACGAGCCGAAACCTTGCGGGCCTGCTTATGAGTAACGGTTTTTTCCTCTACCGAAACCGGAAAAAGGTTTAAGGAGTTTATCTTAGCAACTGCTTCAGACTCTGACCCTGCTTCTATTTGGCCTTCTTTTATCTCTCCGGGCCGTTTCTTAGCTTTATAAGCATATACAACCATATATCAGTTTGTGTAATTAGGCTACTCTAAGTATTTCACTTATTGTTGTAACGCCTTTTAATACCTTGCGTAAACCATCCTGCCGCAAGGTATTCATCCCTGATTCAAGGGCTTTCTGTTTTATCATTTGTCCTGTAGCATTCTTAAAAATCATGTCCCTGATATTTTCATTCATCAAAAGGATTTCGAATATCGCTGTCCGGCCCCTGAACCGGGTAAACCGGCACTTTTCGCAACCCCGGCCTTCAAAAACCTCAGCTTCACCGTCATCTAATTCTATGCCCTCTCTTTTAAACAACTCTGCAGGTACTGTCTTTTTGGCTTTACAATCCGGGCATATCACCCGTACTAACCGCTGAGCCACTATACCTTCCATAGAAGAAGCTGCTAAAAAAGGTTCAATCCCCATCTCCACTAGGCGAACCGGTGCAGAAGAAGCATCATTGGTATGCAGAGTCGAAAAAACCAGATGCCCTGTCATAGCCGAACGTATGGTAATCTCTGCAGTCTCCATATCCCGGACCTCCCCGACCATTATAATATCAGGATCATGCCTCAAAATCGAGCGTAACCCGTTAGCAAAAGTCAAGTTAATACGTGGATGTACCTGCATCTGGGTTATACCCCTGATCTGGTATTCAATCGGGTCTTCTATGGTAATAATTTTTGCGTCGGTCTGGTTTTTTTTACTTAACGCCGCGTACAGGGTAGTAGATTTACCCGAACCAGTAGGCCCGGTAACAAATATTATACCGTAGGGTTTATTCATGAGTTGGTCGACTTTCTTCCTGTCATCATCCAATAATCCTAAATTCTCCAAACCCAAAAAATCCCGGCGGCTCAAAATCCGTATCTGAACCGACTCACCGTAGGAAGAAGGCAATATGGAAACACGTAAATCCAGCTCTTCGTCTCTTACTCTTATCTTAATACGCCCATCCTGAGAAAGCCTGTGTTCGGCAATATCTAAATGTGCCATTACTTTTATTCTTGAAACAATATGCTGGTGAAAAAGTTTTATTGATTCCGGAATAGGGACTTCGTATAAAAATCCGTCTATTCTAAACCGTACCCTCAACTCATCTTCAAAAGGCTCCAAATGAATATCTGTAGCCCTCTCATCAACCGCCTGGGTGAAAATCTGGTTTACGAATTTTATTATTGAAGCTTCCTGGCTGGCTGTTTCTAAATCTTCTACAGATGTTGAGCGTTCTTTAGCCTGGCTTTTAACATCAGCGCGGTTCATAATCTCTTCTAAGGTCTCAGCTCCAACACCATAGTATTTCTGAATATGTTCAATAATGTCTTCGTCGTAACTTAAGACTACCTTAATATCAGTATCCAATAAAAGCTTTAAATCATCGAGCTTATTGACATCTAAAGGATCGGATAAGGCAATCACCAGCTTACCGGACTCAAACTTAAAAGGCATCATCTTATAATGAAGGGCGAATTTTGCCGGTACTTTTTCTACTGCCTTAGTATCAACCGTTTCTTTTTTAAGGTCAACATATTCTACGCCGATATGGCTGGAAAGCACCTTGAAAACTTCATTAGGTTGGGCAAAACCTAACTTGGTTATAAGCGAACAGATAAAATCTTTCTTCTCTTTCTGGGCTGCCAGGGCTTCTTTAAGCTGATCAAAGGTAATTATACCCTTTTCAACCAGAATTTCACCGATCAATTTCCCTCTTACACCCTCAAGATTATCCATATCGCTCAATTATAACACTCACCTCGCTAGAAATCTATAGAATTTTCCGGCAGGATAGAAAGAATTCAAGAATCTTTTTTTCTTCTTCTCTTATTCTTATACATATTGGTATCTGCCAATTCAAAAAGTTGAGCTTCTGAATCCATTTTATTAGAGTAAACCGCAATACCTACACTAACCGATACCGGAATTTGGCAACCGGACTTGCCATATGAAAATTTTTGGCGTTCTATGTTCCGGCTAACTTTATCCATTGCCAGTCTTGCACCCATTAAATCTGTACCTAAAAGAATAACTGCAAACTCATCACCGCCATACCGGGTAATAATATCGGCCTTACGCAAACAGCCCCGCATAACTTCTGCTACTTTTCTAAGCACGAAATCCCCGGCCTGATGCCCGAAAGCATCGTTAATCATCTTAAAGTCATTGATATCAATAACTGCAAGGGAGAATATATTCCGGTAGCGCTTGGCCATATGGAAGAAAACCCTTATCTGTTTTTTAAAAAAGTGTACGTTCGGCAAGCCCGTTATGCCGTCAGACATAAATATATCTTCATAAACTTGGCGGCGCTTTAAAGCCGAATCTATTCTTGCTAATAGTTCTTGAGAATTAAAAGGTTTGGTGATATAGTCGTCAATGCCTAAACTCAAACCTTCTACTTTATCAGATACCATATTCTTAGCCGTAACAAATATTACCGGTATACTTATGGTATCAGGGTTATTATTCAACTTCCTTTTTAGTTCCATGCCATCAATCCCGGGCATGAGTATATCTAGAAGAATTAAGTCCGGCAGAACTTCTCTTACCGCAGGTATAACATAGGTGCTATCAGAAATAGTGTGTACATTGTAACCGGCCCGGGTGAGCTTCTTTGTTAAAAACCAGAGTATATCTGCCTCATCATCAGCAACAAGTATCTTCTTATCTTTTGTCCCAGCTTTCTTTTTTCCCGATAAACCCATATATTTTTTTAATTCACTTGAAGCTCAACTGATACGTTGAACTCATTGGAATCTTCATCTACCACATTGAATTCTAGATCGAACTTACCTTTTTCCCAGGCTGCACCATGGATAATCCCGCTCTTCTCATCTAAATGAAGCGCCCGGGGTAATTGCTGTCCTTCTGCAAGCTTCCAGGATACAGGCTTGACATCTTCTTCTAACCCGAGTTCATACGTACGCCATATAAGGAAATGCCGGGTTTCGATAACTGCGGGCGTTACCTGTTCCGGTAATACCTGCGCTTCATCCTCTGCTTGTGTTTGGTCAGATACAGCTGCAGATTTATTCTTTTCTTCTCCCTGCTCTTCCTGAAAGCTGGCTAAAGGCTGCTTTTTACCGACCTGGCCCCTCTTTACATAGCCTTCTTCTTTTAGCCCCGGCTTTTCGGAATATCTCCTATATTTCAAAGGTGTCCTGGATTCGCCTATATCCCCAATACCGACCTGTTCTTTATCATCCAGCTCTTCATCCAGCAAATCACTCAATAATGGCCCATCCTTATCTTTAGAAGCCTGAGTTTGCTGATTCTGGCTGCGCCTGGATTTAGGCCGGTATACTATAATCCTTCTTCCTTCATCCATAGTCTCAACCTCTTCTGCATCTTTGATTCCCTCCGTTCCAGCCTTAGGAACAATATACACCCGGTTTTCACCGGCCTTATTAGAATCTATCTCCTCGGCTCCCTCATCATCCGGTTCACTATCATCCGAATCATCAGGTCTGACATAAATCAAATTAAAAGGCTTTTCTGAACTGTTACCAGCCTTATCTACAGCTTCAATAATAAGCTGATTAGCCCCTTCACCCAACCGGATATCCGCACTAAACTTACCTTTAGAAAATATTACCTTTATACCGTTAATCTTTACATAATCTATACCGCTAAGCCGGTTTATGATTTTGCCCTTTAATTTAATGGGGCTTGAATACACCATCTCGTCATCAATATGTGACGTTACTTTTATACCCGGTGGTATATTATCAAGGATATATTTGACCTTGACCCTTCCTGAATTACCCAAGAAATCTTTATCCTCGACAACAAAACTATTTATACTATTGTTTTTCAGCCTGACTCTTTGCACCTTTATCTCTTCTTCATCATCCACCTGGTAAAGTATAGGGCAAAAGATAGCTCTACTTCCTTGCCCTTCCGATATTAGGTCTTTCCAGCGCAGGTACCGTATTGCCGGCTTCAAAAGGTTAATCTTACACCTGTTTTTTAAACGTACCTTTATCTTATAGGGCTTACTTTGATTACCGGCAACATCCCGGGTAGTAATGGCTATGACATTATCAGTAAATACTTTTCTGGGATCATCTTTAATCGAAAACATACATCCCCAGGACTTTGAATTACTACGGGAATTCTTAACATCACCGTTAATAAGAATAGCTGTACCTGCTTCTTTAGTACCGCGTATATTCAGAGTTTTATTTTTAGAATAGGCAATACCGTTGTACATAATAAGCTCTGGCCGTATTTCTACATTTTCAGGTGTGTCAGGGGGCTTGGTATCACGAATAACTGTTACTGATTTTTCTGACGAGTTACCGGCTAAATCCGTGGCTCGCTTAACAAGTATATTTTTGCCTTCTTTCTTTAATCTCCTGATTTCAGTAAAGGATTTTCCATCAAGAGTCCCTCTTAATTCAATTTTTGTCTTGTTGACGTAACTGTTATTCTTAGGGTGAGTTATTTTTATAACTGGATCCTTGGTATCGCGTATAACCCGCACTGAACTCTTGCCGGTATTCCCAGCCTCATCTTTAGATGTGCGGGTTATAATATTTTCACCTTCCTCTAAATTCTCCTGCCCGCTATATTTTGTCCCATCAATGGTATAGACTACGTCTATCTTTCTCTTATTAGTGTAAATACCGTCTTCAGGCGAAAGTATTTTAACTGCCGGAGCGGTTGTATCCCGGATTATCTTTACAGAGTCCAAACCCTGGTTACCGGCTTTATCGGTAAATGTCCGGGTAATAGTATTCTTGCCTTCTTGTGCCAACTTTTCAGTATCCTTATACCTGCGGTTAGCTACTGTATAGGCTACAGCAATCTCCCGTTTATTAGTATATTTGCCTTCTTTAGGTTTAATAATATTTACTACAGGCGCCTTGGTATCACAAAAGACTGTTACTGAATCTTTACCTACATTACCGGCAGGATCTCTGCTGGTGCGGGTAATTATGTTCCGGCCTTCTTTTAATTTTTCTGTATCTTTGTATTTTTTTCCGTCAATAGTGTAGGCCGCATCAATCAATGTCTGGTTAGTATAAATGCCGTCTTTTGGTGAGACGATCTTGACTTGAGGAGCTGTGGTGTCTTCCTCAAAATTGGCAATGACAGACTTATCGAAGTCCATAATAAGGGTAACAGTCCTATCTCTCCTTGTACCATCGCCACTCCAATCCAGAAAGGTATATACGGGCGTATCCACGGCAGTTAAAACCACTTTTTCGCCGTGGGTATAACTCGGTTTATCCGGGTCTATCCGGACACTGCCTCCTTCGGCTTTCACAGTTAAAGTGTAAGTATTAACAGCAAACTCAGCTTCTATATTATGGTCAGCTGTTACTCTATTAAAAGTGTAATCAGAAACAGCGCCGACTGGCTTTCCGTCCACCAAGACATCTTCTATGTGATAGCCTGTATCAGGTGTAATAGTAAAAACCCGCCTGCCGCCGTGATTAAGAGTAGCCTCTTCAGATGGATTGATGCTACCACCCGATCCTGCCTGGGGTGTTATAGTATAAGTAAAAGCTTTAAAATAAGCCTCTATGCTATAATTCTGCATTATACCGCCCAGGCCAATAAATGTTTCGGTAATTCCCGGCTCATACTTCTTAACTTTGCCGTTAGTCACAATCTTATCTATATAATAGCCTTCATCCACTGTGACTTTAAAATTCATATTCTCCCGGGCTTTAACGGTAAATTCGCCGCTGGGGCCAATCTTGCCCCCTTCGTAAGCAACAGCTTGCACAGTATAGGTATTAACTTCAAATAAGGGTTTAATAGTATGGCCCATCCGGAC
>CAZBZJ010000008.1:0-5672 GCA_964496355.1 uncultured Planctomycetia bacterium
GAACTGTTTCACCGTGATTATAGTTTGCTTTATCCGGAGATTTGGTAACTTGGCCGTTCTCAGCAGTAACAGTCAAATTATATGTGTTTACGGTAAAATTTGCGTCTATCGTATGGCCTTGGCTTATATTATTAAAGGTATAGGTTGACACTGCACCTACTGAGGCACCATCTACTAATACATCGGCTATATGGTAATTTGCTTGCGATGTTATGGTGAATGATTGACTATCGCCTTCGTTTACTATCACATCACCTGATGGCGTTATAGAGCCGCCTGTACCTGCCTGGGCGGTTATAGTATAACTTACAGCCGCGGGCTTTACAGTAAGAGTATATTCTTTAGCTGCCTGCTGAACCGGCTCGGATGAATCGGTAACCTTTACAGTAAAGGTAAACTCGCCTGATTCTGTAGGTGTTCCTGATATTACACCTTCATTACTTAAGCTTAGCCCTTGAGGTAAAGCCCCATTCTCAAGTGACCAGGTATAAGGAGAAACCCCGCCGGAAACAGAAAGAGTTGCCTGGTACTGGCTGTTTACGTCAACTTCTGCAAGGCTGGTGGTGATTATGCCCAGAAGTTCTCCAGCAGAAGCAAGTTCTTTCTCAACAGAGAGGTAGATCTGCTGGTTCCGCAGCAGCCAGCCCTTGACCTTGGACCAGCTGCCCGCATACATGTTGTCTACAAAGCAGGCGGGGGCACGCCAGCTTGGGTCATCCAAATAGCCACCGCTCGCACCGTAGTAGTAAAAGGACACATCCCTAAAAACATGCCTGGCAAAATCCAGGTATTTCTCCTCCCCTGTGATTTGGTAAGCAGTGGCAGCAAGGTCAGCATGGAAATATCCGCGGAGAGTTACGCCTGAATTACCCCTATTGTCTGTTCCCTTGTATGTATAATCAGTCTGCAAAGGCCAATAATTTCCCTCTGCATCCGTATAACCCGCATAAAAGTTCTTCTGCAGGTTAAACTCCGCCATTCTAACAATCAGCTGCCCAATATCCACGTCCTGCGTTTCCTGGTAGAGGTCAGTCAGGGCTTCCGCGACATACATGTACATGGTATTTTGCATTCCGCTGGTTGGCGATTCTGCCTCAGGCCCCTCCCACACGCCATTGCCGCCGCGCTGCTGCTCGCCGTAGAGCAGGTCGTTTTTACCGATAGACAAGGCAAGGTCTAAATATTTCTGGTCTCCCAATGCCCTGTAAAGGTTCAAAAGACCAACAATTGTCCAGCCCTGAAACCTCAATTCGGTACCACTGAATTTTGGAGTTTCCAAACGGCCCTTAAACCTGTTCAATGCATACTTATAATGCTCTCTTGCTGCTTCCAAGGCTTCCATGTCTCCTGTTAAAAGATAACCTAGTGTCAACCCCCCATTCCAGTTATGGCTTCCTTTGGGAGTAGCTCCCCTATGATGAACATCTGACTCATACCTGCTGAGGTGATTAATCCATTTGTGCTCAGCAGAAACCTTTGACTCACAATCTTCCCCCAAATCCTGCACCAGCTCCTCCCAACTGTCCCAGCCAGAGCCATGGTCAATCCTATCACCCCAGTATTGGTCCACATCCCTGCGATGCGGCAGAAACTCCTGGGCCATACGCCACATATGAACGTTCCCATGCCTCACCATATGCAAAAACATTCCCTGGGTCCAATCATAGTGCAAAGAAGAATATTGTTTTGCCCAGCGGATGTCACCGAAATTAAGGCTGCCAAACCACTTGGAAGAGTTTCCGCGGTAAGAGGAAACGGTGTTTGCAGGGCGTGAACCAGGCGGATCTTCTGCATAACTTAAATCAGCTTGAGCAAGCACCTGCTTTTCGTAGCGGTCAACTGCTTCCTGAAGCATAGGGAAGTCCTGTAACGCCGAATCACTTATATTAACATAGGAAGGGGCAAGATTAGTCCAGGCATTAGTCTCAGAATAGTATTCGGGAGGAGCAAAAGCAAAAAGAGGCTCTTTTAGGCACATTACAGCCCTTTCAGTATCGTAAGCATTTCTTTCTCCCGTACTGAACCTATATATAAGCTCTGTACCGTAATGCCTTCCGCCGTCTAAATCATAACTTTCGTTTCCTAAAGGATAACCTTCACCTTGAGGCATTACCGCAAATGACAGTTCGCCTTCGGCATAAGCAAAATCAGCTGGATGTTTCTGGTAAAAATATTTAGCACCTATCGCAATATTTTTAATCCCTTTAGCATCACTTATTTCAATCCATCCCGGATATTTTGTCCCCTGTTCTACATCGGGGCCACCGATAATAAGGGTATAGGGGAATTCATCCTGATTACTGCTAAACTCGCCTCTTGTTTTAAGAACTGCGGCAGATGTAGCCAAGGAATGCGTAGCTTTGGCTGTATGTAATTGCGGACCCTGGCCAAAATCCGCTAGTTTTGCTTTAAGCCGGAGGTCGTCTATATAAATATCCTGCGGCTCTGCGTATTTACTTTCCGGCCATACCGCACTACACCCATCGTTTTCAATGATAAATAAAACTTTAGCAAAATCTTTATTCTTATACACAGTAATCCGGGCATTATAATGCACATAAGGATAGGGTTGTAATAACCTGTCTAATTTTTCTTCTTCACCGAGATAGTTACCCTCTGAATCCATCAATCCACCTTGCACTTGCAGGACTGCTTTCAGCGGCCCGTTCTCTTCTATGTCTATTTCCAACGGCTCGCCAAAAGTGGAAGTGTAGATTTTGCCTGTACCGTCTTCAATGACAAATATTCCGTTGTCAGAAGAATCCGCTACGATCTGTTGTCCGTTAGCCTTGAGATTGTTGAATAACTTAAAAGAGTCCTTTGCTACATCAAACTCTAATTTACCGGTATCAAAGTGAAGTATTTCTCCTATATCACTCAATAAGTCTGGCCCGTAATTTCCGTGACGGACTTCTGAACCGTATTCTAAAATATAGGTTGATTCTGAACCAGCAGCTACATCAGCATGAAAATCTACCAGTACCCACTTTATGTATTTAGATGTATCTTCTAACGGCCCCCACCTGGAAAGTACTTTGAACTGGGCTGGGATTTCCGCACCATTGTGTAAAAGCCTTAAGTGCTCTGTAGATTTTACAGCACCTTCAGCTAACGGCACGCCGGAAGTTACAGGCTCAGCTGTCCTCTCTATATCAGAAGTATTTTTTACGGTAAGCTCTACAGAACCTTCAGCAATACCGCTGATTTCTTCAAAATTAACTTCTATGGTATGGTCAGCTGATAGATTACTAAACATGTAGGTAGTAACCCCGCCTACAGACTCGCCGTCAACTAATACATCGCTTATCTGGTAACCGGCGTCAGGGGTAATAGTAAAACTCTGGCTTTCTCCTTCATCAAGAGTAACTTGCCCGCTGGGAGTGATAACTCCTCCGGATGAAGCAGTAGCTGTAATAGTATGGGTTGAGACAGGGATTAGTTCAAAGTTAGCTGTAACTGATTTATCTGCGTTTATAGTGATAGTTACCGGATCCTCTGTACCGGTAACATCACCACTCCAACCGGCAAACTGGTAGCCGGTATCGGAAACTGCTGTAAGTTGAACTGTTTCACCGTGATTATAGTTTGCTTTATCCGGAGATTTGGTAACTTGGCCATTATCTGCAGTTACAGCCAGGGTATAGGTATTTATAGCGAAATTGGCGGTGGCTGTCTTATCTCCATCCATAGTCAAGGTTACGGGGTTATTACTGCCAGAAACATCCCCTGTCCACTCCACAAAACTATAGCCTGTATCAGGTATAGCTGTAAGTTCAACTGTCTGGCCGGGAGTATAACTTGGTTCATCCGGTGACTTTTGCACTATTCCGTTCTGAACGATTATATTCAGGCTATAACTCTGAACTTTGAAAGTGGCGGATATAGTATGGTCAGCCGATACAGCAGAAAAAGTGTAACTACCGACTGCGCCTACCGAAACCCCATCTACAAAAACATCAGCTATTACATAACCTGTATCCGGGGTTATGATAAAGGCCTTATCTGTGTCTTCATTCACTGTTACAGCACCCTCAGGGCTGATACTTCCGCCTTGGGAACTACTAGCGGTTATAGTGAACTGATCGCCGGTTGTCGACAAATACTCATATACACCTATATCATACTCCGGAGTACCCGAACCATCGCCATCCTGCGGGCGGGTAGTTCCCGCAAAATCCTGCCTTATATCTATGCCGTATAAAGATTCAAATTCAGCGTATACATCCGAATCAACACCGGCGTCAATAACCGAGCTGTCAGAACTGATATTAAAATCTCTGGCTAAATTTGTATTACTACCCCAGCCGGTTATATATACATCACCCTGAATATCAAAATTAAGCGCCGGAGTAAATACAATCCTGTCTTTCAGATTACCTTCGGGATCAGATGTAAAATCCCGACTAACTTCGATAACTGTCCGGGGCACACCGTCATAATTATATTCTATGGTATCCCCTGCTTGTATCTGGCTGGGAGCTGGCATCAATAGTTCATCACTATTCTGGGATGGATAATACCACACCCTTATTTCCACTCCGGAAACGCTGGTAGTATCCGGACAGGCTATATTATCCGAATACGGCGAAGGTGATTTTTTTAAAGTTACTGTATCGATACTGACTTCGTCTATCCTCTGCCACCCGCAGATAGGTCTGGTACTGGTGCCTCCAGTCAGGCAACCATTAGGACAAGTCTCGGAATCATAAGCAATCTCCGGGATTTGTACCACAGCAATCCGGTCATTATATTCAACTCCAAGTTCCTCAAAGTCTACTCCGCCTACGGTTATGCTTGTCTTTTCCCCATCAGAAAACAAGACTGCATTTGTGGTGTAGTATCGAAAATAACCCGTCCTTTCCGAAAATTCCGGGAGATTAGCGATTAAAGGATCGGTTTGAAGGCAATCGTTACAATATGCATCAACTACATTGACAAAGCCTCCATTATTCCACAATAAATTATTCTTAACATCCGCACCGCCTTTTAGATGAAAAGTTTCGGCGCCAAAAACGATATTATTAATAATATCGCTCTCAGTCCTGCGGCCGTAATCTCCTGTACCCTGTACGCCTTCATCAACGCCGTAAACCAGGTTATTTAAAACAGTATTTGCCCCCCAGGTAATCCCGGTCTTACAGTCATAAATAAGATTTCCGATTATATACGGCGGAGAACTGCAATTATAAGGCGCAATGCCTATATCGCTGTCAAATATCTCATTGAAGATAACCCAGACACTGCTTTGTTCACCTTCATCATTTATTCTTATAGCATCCCCGCTTGAGCTGCACGAATCTCTGTATCCGTAAACCTTATTCTCGGATATAATGAAATCATTAACAGCTTTAATGTCGATAGCATTCTCTTTGTCATGATGAAATTCGTTTTTTCCTATATACACATACCTTATATTCGTACCGCCGTGGCCGGAATGAAAAGAATCAGCACCGGCACCGTAGATATGATTATCCAAAACCCAGACATGGTTAGAGTTAGAATTAACAATAATCGAACAAGAACCGGAAGGCACATCCGTATCGCCTTTTATATCTACAGCCGTTTCATGGATATAGTTGTTATAAACCAATGCATTATGTGTATCACTCACAGAAATACTGGAATTCCTCCCATACAGTTCATTATTTCGAATAACTATATAATCATGTCCG
>CAZBZJ010000008.1:5682-12881 GCA_964496355.1 uncultured Planctomycetia bacterium
ACCTGAAGCCTCAACAGCCAGGTTTTCGATAACCAGATACTTACCCCCTACTCTGATAGAATTTCCGTATCCGGTAAACAGAGGTTTAGCGCCTTGCGAAAACCCTCTAATAAAGACTGGCATATCTTTTGTACCTTCGCCGTAAAACCTTATCCAGCCTCTACCGCCGCCGTCATAAGGGCCGCCGTGGATTTCTACAATGCTTCCGGCTTCTAAAGGATAAGGTACACTTTTACGGGGATTATCAGCTGTACCATAAGGGTTATTCCTGTCTGTCGCATCTATAACACCGTCGCTATCAGAGTCGTAGGTATTATCTACGTAATGAGTATAAAACCCGTCTTCAGAATTCTGGGTATAGGTAAGCTCAGGGTTACGGATTGTTTCGTCATCATACATCCTGTAAGTCTCTACAATCCCGAAACCGGGTTCGGGTATGCCTTTTGGCGGCAGCCAGGCATCCGTATGAGGCGAAACAACATCAATAGTTACAAGCGCTGTATTACTCTCATATCCGGAACTATTGACAGCCTTAAACACAAAACTATCTTCGCCCTGGTATCCGGGCTCCGGGACGTAATTAAGGATATAATCATCTTTTACAGGATTAGTATCCAGAAGTGCCAGTTTACCGTGTTCCGGCTGGGTAGTAATCTCGTAAGTTAACGCATCAGCCTCAGGATTAGAAACATGCAGGCTTATACTTTTAGCTGTATTCTGATATACCCGCACAGTTTGTGCTTTAGCTTCTAATGGCGGGGCTGCATAAGCATCTCTGGATATGACATAAGAAACCCGCTTACTGCTAAAACTATTCTGTGTACTGAACTGGACATTGGAAAAGAGAAAGACTGTATTTAGGCAGATTATAAATATTTTCTTGCCTAAATATCTCCATCTCTCCTTACTCATTCAGTTTATCCTCAGGTAAATAAGGATTCTCCGCTTTATTTGAAGCCTCTCCCATAAACTTTAGAAACCTGTCCCGGACCTCTTTATGTATATAGGTAAGGGCTACTCCTACTTCATAGCTCCTTTTATCTTTCTCTTTAAGCCAAGCCACCCGGCCAATAGCTTTAACAGGCTCAGTCTTACTTTCGGGCTCAGCTAAGGTTATTTCTACTATCTGGTTGACTATCAGAGGTTCATCCAGAGAATCTATCTCCATACGAAACCCGCCTAAACTGATGTCTCCAGTTGAACCGTTCTTGTACGCCTTTAAAGAATCAGCTTTGCGAAAGCCGGCTATCAGTTTTTTTTCGATACGGGGATATTTTCTGCGTTCGGGGATAATCCGGAAAGAATTCAGTATCTTTTCAACCAGGGCGCTCTTACTCTTTACACCTTTACCGGTTATGCCTAACTTCATAACAGCTTCAACCAGAGCGCTTATGATATCTACCCGGCTAAGCCGTCTGCCTGTAGAAAATAGTGCGTCCATACCCAGCTTATCGACAAACTCTATCTCTTCCCGGCTCAACATCGCTATTACTCTGCGCCTTATTTTTTTACTTTTCATCCTCTAATCCTCTGCAACAAAAATCAAAACTCCCAATAAAAAACCCCGGATTTTTTCAGACAGCCTATAAGCTTTCCAGCTGCCACAAAAAAAATCCGGGGTAAATAAATACGCATCACTATTTTCCTTTTCGGCAGCCAGTCAATCCTGCTCCGGGGTTTCCCGAAGTTTAGACACTTGGCTTTGCGTCCCATCTTTCCAGATGGTTTGCCTTTATCGTAGAAATTATTTCAAAACAACAAGTTACACTTTATCTCTGTGTAAAGTATGGCATATCATATGTAACTATGTCAATATGTCACTATGCAAAAATCCATAAAAAAAACTAATGTTTTCAAGGATTTCCCCGCAATGGCCTGAAAAATTGCCAAAGAATAACCTAATAATTCACCATTTCACCGATTTAACAGTTTAGCCATTTAACAATTTACCCTTCCACCGGAAACTCATCGATAACCCCGGCACTGTACTGCAATAACAAAAAAGCATCATGGGAACTCACACTCCCGTCACCATCCACGTCAGCAGCCCGGAAAGGTTTACCGGTTAAGGCTTCAATATTTGCAGCATGCCGCAGGGCGCTTAATGCATTTTGGGAATTAATACTGTCATTTGCGTCAACGTCGCCGTACGAGACCTCCAGGCTGACTGCAGAATATACATCCCAATTCGTATTTCCTATATCACCCGTAACATCCCTGGCATCACTCCAAGCTATGAAGATATAACCAAGATTATCTACAGATAAAGAAAGAATAAACTGGCAGGTTTGATTAACTGATCCTGAAGAATCTGCCCTTTTATCTACACCAAAACAAAAAAAAGTTCTTAGCAGATATAAACAAGCATACTTTTTAAGTTCTCTGAAGGCTAATTCATATCTAAGCTGTTGCCATCTGTAAGGAGAAAAGGCCAGCTGGCGTTATCAGTATAATCCGGAGCATATATCTGAATATATTCAAAGCCACTCCAGCCATGCTGATTGTGTGCTTTGACATAATACTGGCCATCCGGCAAAGAAGGCACCCTGAAGGAAACTTCGTAGTCTGACCAGGAAATAATTTCCGGCTCTACTTCTGTATGCTGATGATTAGCAATAAGAAGCTTGCTCTGGCTATCCTGATCGCCAAAACTGTAACCTTGCAATGTTACCAAAGCACCGGGTTGTGTGTTTTTCCAGCGAATCTTTCGGATAGACGGAGCTGCTGTCGGAGGAAGGCGACAGAGATATTTATAATAATTACTCCAGCCGCCTTCAGTATGTACTTTAAGGCTATAATACGCGTTTTCCGGTACAGCAGGCATTACAAAAATAATCTTATCATCTGACCAGGAAACTATATCTGCTTCTTCTGTAACCCGGCCGTTATAGACAATAATTTTACTGAAACTGTCACGTTCGCCGAAATATCTACCGGATATAGCTGCCTCTTCTCCTGCTTTTAGATACTGGACATAATTAGAGAGCATAAAAACCGCAAACTTAGATGAAATTCCAAAAATTCTGGGCATGGAAAGGCCTGCAGGGATAATCCTGAAATCTACAGGCATACTTTCGCCCTGGCTGTTAATTACCTTTAATTCATACTCGCCTGCGGGTATTCCGGAAACATTGCAATAAATCCGGTTATCCCGCCAATTGTATATGGCGGCCTCATAAACACCACCGGCATTGGAAAGGTGGACTTTACTAGCGCTAGACTCTACACCAAAATTCTCTCCGGATATAAAAAGGCGCTGCCTGCGCCTGCCTCCGGCCGCGCCGGAAGGACGCGTACTGTCGATAAACGGGATGTTTCTGACATTGATTTCAACAATTTCTGTAGCAGGTAATCCGGCTGTATCAACAACATGAAATTGAACAGGAAACAGACCTTCTGTATCAGGTGTCCAGCTAAAAGTAAGGGTTTCTTCATCGAAAGTTGCGCCATCCGGTAAATCACCGGTAAAATATAACAAGACCGGATCATCCGCATCCTCAGCAGATACAGTAAAACTTAATGGTTGATTTAAAACCGCTGTCTTATCGCCTATAGCATTGAATATTGGCTGGCTGTTAAGATGCTGGAAAGTTACTGACTCTGTATAAACCGTGCCATCTGCGTCAGTAACACTCTTGGTATAAGTATTTTCACCGGGGCTTAGATGTACTGTCTCATAGAAAGTCCTCCCAAAAACAGTTCCGGCAACTGTTATAACCCTGTCTTTGACTATACTCCCTTCTTCCGGGTAACTAATATCTACAGGATTCACATTACCTTGCCTTACCCTTTCTAATGCAGCAACTAGATACATTTTGAATTCATCGTCATCACAAATATTCAACATATCCTGTAATCTTTGCTCTAAATCCACTGGATCGCGCTCTAACAGTCTTTCCAAAGCCCATAAACGAATAATAAAATCATCATGTAACAAGCCTTCTTCCACCGGGTCTTCAGAATTAGTATTGCAATCTTCTATAAACGTTATCTTTTGTATACTCTCTTCGGCTAGTCTTTTAAGGTAATCTTCCGATACAGACGGATCATTATCATGTAATATAACCTCTAAAAGAGATAAAGCTTCCAATGAGCCCAAATCTCCTAACTTTGATATTGCCTCACCTCGTACCCGGGCTGTTTTAGTAGCACTATCTTCATTTCTATCAATATGTACGCCGTAGATTGATATATTGTCAAAATAAATCCGGTCTCGGATATCTACATATAAACCAGCGAATGCGACTTTACCAACTATCTTAGCTTCAGACTCCAGATATCTTATCCGTTCAGCCGCATCAACTTCTACATTTATTAATCCTGACTCCTCTATCTCGATTCTAAGCGAATGCCAGAAATCTGGCACACATCCGTCAATCTCGGCTGAAGCCAGTTGTTCAGAATCTCCATCAGTTAATTTCTCAAGCAACAGTTCAAGCCTATCATCCCATTGAATCAACTTCAAGACATAAGAATTCAGATATACATTATCCATCCCAAAATATACCGATGCCTGAACATTCGCGCTTGGCCAACTAAGCTTTTCGAAGTGAAAATCAGTTTCTATGAATGATGTTCCAACACCGGAATCGCCGGGAATATTAGAAATTTTGAGCTCATCAACCAGTATAAGGTGTTCTTGCCCACAGTTAGTATCCTCCATAGCTAAACCGCCAAATGCAGTCCATTCACCTCCATCATCTACAGGGGTCAAACCATCACCATCATATCCGAAACTGAAATAAAAACTCCGTTCAAAGATAGAGAATTCTATGCCTAAAGCCTCTAAAAGTAAACTTTCCAAATCGGCTCCACTTTCAGCACCATCCCGGTATCTTATGCTCCAATATGCATAGGCGGCTTCTTCTCTTACCTCTGCATTATCATCATCAACTGCTAATTGCTCTAGGCAAGCCAGAGACAAAGCAGTGCCTATTGTACCTAACCTCATACAGGCCGCCTTGCGCACAGATGTATAAGTATTGCTTAAAAAGCCGGCAACCTCTGCTTCATCTACGCTTGTTAATATTTGTGTATTTATCGCTATCTCTTCATCAGTATGTCCGGGGATACCGGCAGCAAATGCTGGGTAAAACGCCAGCACAAAGATCCCCAAAATTACCCAAACACCAGTCAATTTAAATACGTCTTTTTCCATAATCATCTCCTTTACTTATATCCTTTGCAGGCAACCTTGGAATGTATATTTTTGGTTTTCACTAGATTTTAATCAGGTTCGAATAAATAAAGAGATTATACTTCTAATCCCTATGGCTATCTTATTAATCAAAAGGATTTTTTCCCTGAAAAACACCATAAACGAGAGCATCATATTCGCGAATGCTGAAATCATACTCGATTGTAAATATTGCATACAAGCGTCCCTCTCTGTTAATAAGCCAATTCCTGTAAGGATCAGGCTTAAAGCCTGTATCGAAACCTTTAAATTCCAAATCATATTCATTTAAATAAAGTTTCCCATTTGGCCCTTCTTTTTTTTGGGGCGTGCATCTGATTAAGACCACAGGCTCCCCTCCGCTAGCAGCTTGTATACGTCTATGCATGTGCCTACCATGGCTAAATTGATATATATATACACTCTGTAAACGCGGCCGTATAGTAGGCGATGAACTACTGGTTAAAGAAGGGACTGGCACAAAGTCTAGTTTTACCCTACGATCAATAGAATTGCCAGAAATTAAAGTGTCTAATTCATCTGCTGTCAATTTATCATCAAGCCGCATGGCAATCACTCCCTCAACCGGAGCGTTAGGATTATCTGTAAAAAGACGGTATTCAGCACCGCCCCAGAAAGAATTATCCCCCCAGCAGCTAGTATCGCCGGTTACCTCATGATGTAAGAGTGTCTTAACATCCGGAATATTCCAAAAACCCCGATCTTTCGAATCAAATGCATACTTAAAATGAGGAGATTCTTCTCCTAGAGCATCAACAAATAAGCCATCACCGGACGCACGTTCAGATCCTCCAGGATGGGGGTCTCTATCAAACACCAAATTATTGTAGCTGTTGTTATTGCGTTCAAAAAGATGCGAAGCTTCATGAAACCAGCTGTAGTCTCTACTTCTCCAAACCCTTCCACCATATTTGGAATAAGCCGGTATATTAAACCGCATATCCTTATCATTACCTTTCATATAAACCCTGTAAGGCCACATCAGCAGGACTGCGGCTTTGAGGCCTGTGTTTGGCTCATCTGTACCCCAATAGCTTTCTTCACCCCAGCCCATCTTGACAGACACATGCCAAGCTGTATTCAATACTTCGTTATTTAATGCTAAGTGATACGGAACATCCGGTAAGTTCTTGTTATACATATCTACAGCCGCTACCTGTAAAGCATCTGGGCCGTCGCCCTCACCATTGAAATCATACATACTAATCTCGCCCCGGGCTTCGGCTAATTTCATATCAATATAGTAGGTATATCGTTTGCTGGGAAGCCCCGTCTTCTCAAAACCCCTCACGCCACCGACTACAAACGGACCCGGATCCCCGGTAAACTCTTCATTAACTGCTGGGCGGCCATGGCTATCTGTAGACTCCACGTGTTTTCTAACTAAAAAAACATTATCGGAGTTCAACTTTATTAAAACCTTGTCTAGTGGTTTCAAGTTTAAGCCGAGATTTTGTTCGGAATCATGTACGAAAAGGTTTAAGTTTGATTTTTCAAAAGAATGGTTCCAGGATACCACAGCTAAGACACAATAAGGATTATCGGCGGTAAGTTGTATGTCATTTATTTCCATAGCATCAGCGTCAAGAAAATCAGAGTCAAAGTAGTCACCACCGGAAGGCAAATCCCCGTATATAGTCCCATTGGAAACTATAGCATCTTCTAAAACCTGCTTAAAAGCAGCCTTATCATTTTCAGTCAACATTTTATAAAAACTCGTTAAAATATCAGAGGAAAATCTGTAATTATTATTTTTATAGTAGTCGAGCTTAGAAAGCGTAAAACCGTGCGCACTCAGATTATAAATCTGATACCATGAACTTGTTGCGCGATATCTTTGTAAAGGTTGCTGGCTGGTAATATCAAATTTTCTGCCCCCTATACCATTATAAAAAATTCGTAAATCAGAATCTATGATACCTTTTTCTTCCAAATAGGCAACAACAAGAATATCAACTTGAGGATAATGTCTGGAATATTTCTGAAATATCAGCGTGTCTCT